>NZ_JPUW01000005.1:0-76397 GCF_000743635.1 Lysinibacillus sp. BF-4
GATAAAAAAAGTGTCATCCTAAGTAGAATGACACCTCTTACCTCAACTTCAAAAAGAGGCAGAAAAAACCTTGCCTCTTATCTTTCAAAAGTCACTTGTACCTTTGATGGAAGTAGCACCGTGCCTTACTAAGCGCAATAATTTGCGCCCCATTTCACAATGGTATTACAGTCGGTTGCTGGGCGTCATAGGGCCATATCCCTCAGCCTGCTCGAAATAAGAGTGTCGTGTATGCAGTTGAATGTTCATCATCTTAAAGCACAAAAAAATAATTGTCAACCATTTTCAGAAAAATTATTTTTCTTGTTGACAAGTGCTTTTTGGCGTGCGAAGATAAGGCTATAAATTATATAACCAACTAAAATAATACGAATTGACATTCTATCAAGAGCTGGTGGAGGGACAAGCCCTACGAAACCCGGCAACCGATCTATTTTTATAGACACGGTGCTAATTCTTGCAGCCTATGTGCTGGGAGATAGAACGAGTTAACACGACTGTTGCCTCTTCCTATCTTTTGATGGAAGGGGATTTTTTTATGAAGGAGCACTGTAAAATGACAACGATAACCGCAGATTACACAAGCTATAGCACACCACAACAAGCTGCACGTTACGCTGAAAATATTGCGCTAGGCTTAACAATTGGCACATGGACCAACTTACCAACGCTCGACCAACAACAATTACAACAACATAAAGGAGAAGTGAAAAGCCTAGAAATTTTTGATGAGCAACCTCACCCTTACGATAAAAATAAAGCGAAAATTCAATTTTCCATTAGCTACCCTACTGTAAATTTTTCGCCAGATATCCCCGCTATATTAACGACCGTATTTGGCAAACTATCGCTCGATGGCGAAATTAAGTTACAAGATTTACACTTTGGCGCATCCTTATTGCGTGCTTTCCCTGGCCCTCGCTTTGGTATCGAGGGCATACGTGATTTAACACAAGTGTATAACCGCCCCTTACTCATGAGCATTTTTAAAACCGTTATTGGTCGAGATTTACCTTACTTAGCGACACAATTACGTGCTCAAGCAGAAGGTGGCGTAGATATTGTAAAAGATGATGAAATTTTATTTGATAACCCACTCACCCCCTTTAGCAAACGAATTACAGAAGGGAAAAAGATTTTGCAAGAAACTTACGAACAAACAGGGCATCGCACACGCTATGCAGTTAACTTAACAGGTCGTACCTTTGACTTACGTGATAAAGCACGTTTAGCCAAATCATTAGGTGCTGACGCATTATTATTAAATGTGCATACGTATGGCTATGATGTCCTACAAAGTTTAGTAGAAGACGATGACATTGCTTTACCTATCTTGGCACACCCTGCACTAAGCGGTGCATTTATCTCAGCTGAACGTGTTGGTATTAGTGCGCAATTAGCACTTGGCACATTGACACGCATTGCAGGCGCTGATTTATCATTATTCCCTTCTCCTTATGGCAATGTGGCTTTGGCTAAACAAACGACAGATGCGATTGCACAAGCGTTAACCGCAAAAAATTCACTTAAAGCAACCTTCCCTGTCCCATCAGCCGGTATTCATCCTGGGTTAGTACCACAACTAATCGCTGACTTTGGCATGGATTGCGTGATTAATGCAGGCGGCGGTATTCATGGTCACCCTAATGGTGCAGTTGGGGGCGCTCTTGCTTTTAGACAGGCTATTGATGCTACCTTGCAAGGGCTAACCTTAACAGAAGCAGCGAGCCAACATCGTGATTTACAACAAGCATTGATTTTATGGGGAGGGCAATAAAATGCAGCCGATTATTTTATGTGATTTTGATGGCACCATTACCACTAGCGATAATATCGTAGCCATTATGGAACAGTTTGCGCCTGAAACTTCTGCTCCGATTAAAGAGGCAGTATTACAAGGGAAAATGGCGATTAAAGATGGTGTCAGCCAAATGTTTCAACTACTTGAAACTACACAAAAACAAGCCATCATCGATTTTTTACTCGACAGCGTACAAATTCGGGCAGGCTTTGAAGCACTATTAGCTTACACTACAAAACACGCTATTCCTTTTTATGTAGTAAGCGGTGGGATTGACTTCTTTGTCGAACCAATTCTTAAAAAATTTCCGCAAATTGACGGCATTTATTGTAATGGCTCAGACTTTTCAGGCAAACACATTACCGTTACCTATCCTTATCCATGTGATAAAAAGTGCGTCAATCAACACTGCGGCTGTTGTAAGCCAACCATTATGCGTAAATTAACTACAGCAGACAATTTCGTTATTGCCATTGGCGATTCGGTAACAGATTATGCTCTTGCACGCCAAGCGGATTTTGTCTTTGCTTGCGATAAATTATTAAGCGTTTGCCAAAACGAAAACTTACCACACCAAGCCTTTACTACATTTTATGAGGTAGTAGCGATATTGGAGGAACGACGCAATGAACTACAAAAATGAATGGATAACGCTCGCTGATATAAAAAAAGATTTTGCACAGCGTGACTGGTTTATGGGAACAAGCGGCAACCTTGCGCTCCGTTTAGCTCAACATCCTGAGCACTTTCTCGTAACAGCAAGTGGTAAAGACAAAACAAAAGTCACCCCTGAAGATTTTTTAGTTGTAGATTTAGCCGGACAAGCGGTTTCAACTACGCTAAAGCCTTCTGCTGAAACATTATTACACTGCGAAATCTTTAGCCACACCAAGGCACAATGTAGTTTACATGTGCATACGGTCGCTAATAATGTTGTCTCTGACATTTTTGCCAAGCAGCAAGCCGTCACCTTTCAAGATAACGAACTTATAAAAGCTTTTGATATATGGGAAGAAGATGCGCAGCTAACCATCCCTATTGTAAAAAATGCGGCACATATTCCTACACTTGCAGCAAGTTTTATCCCGCATTTAACAAGTGATAGAGGTGCCGTACTAATTCATAACCATGGCATTACAGCGTGGGGGCGCACAGCGCTTGAGGCTAAAAAAATTGTAGAAGCGGTTGAATTTTTATGCCAGTGCTATATTACAACCGCAACACTTAGGAGGAATTTATAATGGCAACTATTACAACAAACCACACTACATTAACAGGCGCACAAGTTGAGTCTTTCTTAACAGAAAACGGCGTCATTTTTGAACAATGGGATACAACTAAATTACCTGCCCACTTACAAGAAAACTTTGCCTTAACTGATCAACAAAAAGGTGAAATTTTAGCTGTTTTTGATGAAGAAATTGCTTCAATTTCTAAACGCCGCAATTATATAACTGCCGATGTTATTTCTTTATCGAGCACTACACCAAATTTAGAAGAATTGCTCGTAAATTTCCAAAAAGAGCATCATCATAGTGACGATGAAGTGCGCTTTATTGTTAGTGGGCATAGCGTTTTTGTTATTCAAGGCGTAGATGGTGAGTTTTTTAGCGTACATTTATCACCAGGCGATTTAATTTCAGTGCCACCTAATGTGCGCCATTACTTTACACTTGCAGAAGATAAACAAACCGTAGCTATTCGTTTATTTGCTTCAAATGATGGCTGGGTAGCGATTTATTAATACTAAAAAGGTGAAGCGATTAAAAAATCGCTTCACCTTTTTCTTATGTTTATTGTACTGCACCGTGGCAGTTTTTGTATTTCTTACCGCTACCGCAAGGGCATGGGTCATTACGTCCCACTTCCTCTTTTTTGCGCATTGGTCGTTTTTTGACTTTGCCGCCCTCTTCTTCTTTAGGGTTAACCGCTTGACCTTGCGCTACTTCTTCACGCTCAAGGTTCGAACGGATTTCGGCTTTCATTGCATACTTCGCTACGTCATCACGTACAGAGACCATCATTTCCTCAAACATATGGAAGCCCTCTTGCTGGTACTCACGCAGTGGATCATTTTGACCGTACGCACGTAGGTGGATACCTTGACGCAATTGATCCATCGCATCAATATGGTCAATCCATTTTGTATCAATTGAACGGAGTAAAATAACTTTTTCAAACTCGCGCATACGTTCAGGCGTCATTTCTTGTTCCTTCTCGTCATAGCGCTCTGTTACTTTAGCTAAAATATAAGCAACAATATCCTCTGCTGATTTGCCCGTAAGCGCTGATGCTGTAACATCGCCCTCTTGTAGCAGGTTGTTTGTAGCATAATCTTCAATGGCTTTTAAGTTCCACTCATCTTTATTTTCGTGCTGTGTAAAGATGGCTACGTTTTGCTCTACAGCTTGTTCAATCATTGTTTCCACAAGCTCACGCATGTTTTCTGACTCTAAGATTTGGTAGCGCTCACCGTAAATTACTTCACGTTGTTGACGTAATACGTCGTCATATTGTAGTAATCGTTTACGCGCATCAAAGTTATTACCCTCAACACGTTTTTGCGCTGACTCTACAGCGCGCGATACAATTTTAGATTGAAGCGGCTGTGCATCGTCCATACCAAGCTTTGTCATCATATTTTTCATATTATCAGAGCCAAAGCGGCGCATTAAGTCATCTTCAAGTGATAAATAAAACTGTGTCACACCTGGGTTACCTTGACGACCAGAACGACCACGTAGCTGATTATCAATACGGCGTGACTCATGTCGCTCTGTACCAATTACTGCTAGACCGCCTAGCTCAAGTACACCTGCACCAGGCTTAATGTCAGTACCACGACCTGCCATGTTAGTAGCAATTGTCACAGCACCCTTTTCACCTGCGCCAATAATGATCTCTGCCTCGCGCTCATGGTTTTTAGCGTTTAACACATTATGTGGGATTTTATGCTTTGTTAACAGGTTAGAAATAATTTCTGACGTTTCGATAGCAACTGTACCAACTAAAACAGGTTGCCCGATTTTATGGCGCTCTGCAATCTCTGCTGCAACTGCCTCGTATTTACCGCCCATTGTCGCAAAAATTAAATCGGCACGGTCATCACGTGCAATTGGCTTATTCGTAGGAATGGCAATAACATTCATATTATAAATGTTACGGAACTCCTCTTCCTCCGTCTTCGCTGTACCTGTCATACCCGACAGTTTTTCGTACATACGGAAGTAGTTTTGGAAGGTGATGGTTGCCATTGTCATTGATTCGTTTTGAATTTCGACGTTTTCCTTTGCCTCAATTGCTTGGTGCAAGCCGTCAGAGTAGCGACGACCTTTCATTAAACGACCTGTAAAGCCATCAACAATAACGATTTCGCCGTCTTGTACGACATAATCCACGTCTAAATGCATGCTGACCTGTGCCTTTAATGATTGGTTAATCGCATGTAGTAAACGTACATGTGCAAGGTCATATAAGTTATCAATACCAAAGGCTTTCTCCGCCTTTTCGATACCACTTTCTGTTAACGTTACACCTTTAGATTCTTCTTCATACGTATAATCTTCTTCATTTTTTAGCATGCGCACAAAGGCATTAGATTGCTTATACAATTGTACGGATTTTGCTGCCTGTCCAGAAATAATAAGCGGCGTACGTGCCTCATCAATTAAAATTGAGTCAACCTCATCAATAACGGCAAAATAAAGAGGGCGCTGTACGCGTTCTTCTTTATAAAGCACCATGTTATCGCGTAAATAGTCAAAGCCAAGCTCATTATTTGTGCTGTACGTAATATCTGCCTCGTAAGCTGCACGCTTTTCGTCTTTAGATAGGCTATTTAAGTTTAGACCTACCGTTAAGCCAAGGAAGTCATAAAGCTCGCCCATCTCACCAGCATCACGGCTCGCTAAGTATTCGTTGACCGTTACCACGTGCACGCCTTTACCAGTGATTGCATTTAAATAAACAGCTAGTGTAGACGTTAATGTCTTACCTTCACCTGTTTTCATCTCTGCGATATTACCTTCATCTAATGTTGCCGCACCCATGATTTGCACACGGAATGGGTACATGCCAAGCACACGGCGTGACGCCTCACGACAAACTGCAAAGGCCTCCACACGAATGTCATCAAGTGGCTCACCACCCGCGAAGCGGTCTCTAAACTCCTGCGTTTTTGCTTGCAATTGCTCATCGCTTAATGCTTCCATTTGTGCAGCAAGTGCCTCTACTGCATCAGCAATTTTAGATAGCTTCTTCAGTTCTTTTTTATTTACATCAAACATCTTGTTTAAAAGATTTAACATGTATCGTCACTTCCTATTTAGTCTCATCTTTTATAGTACCATTTCCGCTAGCTTAGGCGCAAATTGTCACTACTTGTTTAATACGGAAAATGTACGCACTAAAAAACTCGCCATTTGCGCACGCGTTACCTGACCTGCTGGCTTAAAGCTTGTACCTTGCGGCTGTGTAATACCAAGTGATGCTAAAATCTGCGTATTGACGCGCTCCTCAGCACCGACAACGTCTGTAATTACTACCTTAGCTGTACCTTGTTTTAAGTCAAAGGCATTGACGAGCACTTTAGCTAACTGACCGCGCTTAATTGGTTGCCCTTGCTGTAACTTAGGCTGCGTAAATGCTCCTGCATCTTTTACAATAAGCGAAGCGAAATATAACTCTCGCTCGCCTGCATTACCTGTTTTAAACGCTACAGGCACATCCATAAACGGTGTAACCTGACGCTCTAATCCAAAATGCTCGACAAATTGTTGCGGGGTTTGATCACCGGCGATCGCACGCGCAACAGTCAAGGTTACTTGACCTCGCGACATCGCACGTTGTGGATTAAAAGCTGTAGCGTCTTTAAATAAACCAAGCGTTACAGCTTCATTAATTTCGGCCTGTGTTTTTGGCGCAAGTTGCCCAATATCCGTAAAGCTTGCGGCACTCACCGTCATAGGTGAGGCAATAAGTAATGCCGCTAAAAGTATTTTCTTCATGCCTTGTCCTCCTTCATTTGATTTGCTACTAAACGATACGGGTAAACGCGCTCTAACTCATCCTGCTGACGCTCCGAACGCGCAAATCGCGCTGACTGAATCGCCACCACAACCCCCACAACTACTGATATTACTGCTAACCACTCCGCCGCACCAAACGACATTGCCATCTCTCCCTAAAAAAAATGCCTAAGCCACATTCGGCTTAGGCATCTGTAATTGTATTAATTTGTTTCGATTAAGCCGTACTTACCATTTTTACGTTTGTAGACGATGTTTGTACCATCTGTCTCAGCATCCGTATAGATGAAGAAATCATGACCTAATAGGTTCATTTGTAAAATTGCTTCTTCTTCGTCCATTGGTTTTAAATCAAATTGCTTTGTACGTACAACCTCGTATTCCTCTTCTGCAGCTGTTTCAGCAGCGGCAGCTTCAGTTGCTGCAAAGTATAAGCCTGCACCCTCGCGCTCACGGAATTTGCGGTTAACTTTTGTTTTATGCTTACGGATTTGACGCTCTAATTTATCAACGATTAAATCAATCGCTGCATACATATCATTATGACGCTCTTCCGCACGTAGTGTTAAATTTTTCATTGGAATCGTAACTTCGACTTTTGTTTGTTTATCATTATAAACTTTTAAGTTAACGTGAGCTGTTGCGTTAATGTCTTCGTTAAAGTAACGTTCAATCTTCTCAACCTTTTTCTCAATGTGCTCACGGATGGCTGGCGTAACCTCGATATTTTCGCCACGAATGTTAAAGTCTAACATATAAACTCCTCCTTTAAATAACAACTTACTACTATATTCGATGTCCTATGTAAAAAATCCTTCTTATTATTGAAAAAACATTTACATTATTCGCCCTTTAATACTTCCTTGCGACGACGAGCCTTTAATTCTTCAACAATTAGCCCTTCTACTGCAGGTTGATTATGTAAATATAAGCCATACTGATGCTGGTTACCCAAATTACGCACCCAGCGAATTTCGCTATAGCCCTTAATGGTATCCTTATTTAAGCAAAAAGTTAATTCGAGCTGCACTTGCTGACGCTCAGCCGACGTTAAATGTAAATCTGTCTGCACCTTCATGCCTTGTGGGCTAATATCTAAAATTGTGCCCTCCCATGTTTGACCATGCAATGCACCAATCTCAGATTTCACAGTCCCTTTGACCTTTATCTCATCACCAAACGCATAACGAAAGCCCTCGTTTCTACGATACACCATAAAAGTTACCCCCTAGTTAGTTCCTTAGTCCTTTTCAGGTCAAAAAAATATAGGTGGCAGCATCTAGTCGCTACCACCTACAGTATAACCTACTTTTTCCCATCGTAGTACATACCATCAATATTTCTCACAGAATCGTACTGATTGGTGTACTGTCGCTCGGATTCCCTTGACTTTTGAAAGTTTTTAATATCTTTTTTAACGATAAGCATTACTTTATCCAAACGCGTGCGAATGCCTTCATCTAGCTCTAGTAAGTGCGGCAATAGCTGGTGTCCCTGCAAATCAACAGGCGACAACTGCGCAAGGAGCGCCCCGCGCTTATCCAGCAATTCGTCGATGCGAGCAATATACGCATCGCGCGCCTCACCCTCAGGCACAGTCGTTAAATGATTAAAAAGCGCTGCCGAAGTCGCAAGCAAATCCTTAATCATCGCCTGTGTCATGCTTGATCACCAACGCCTGTATGCTGTTGCTGGCGATTTAATAAAATAACCTCTTTCCATGTATCACGAAACTCCGTCACAAGCCCAGCCACCTCATCAATAATCGCTGGATCATTTTGGATGTTAGCCTCAAGCAGACGACGGTTCATATAGTCATAAAGTGGTTGAATTTCCTTCGAAATCGGCACATTCATATCAAGCGTTACCATAAGCTCCGTAATAATCGCTTGCGCCTTTTGTAAATTTGTATTTTTAGCCTCGATATTTTTATCAAGCATCGCTTTTTTTGCTATTGTTAAAAACTTTAAGCACCCATTATATAACATTAACGTTAACTCACCTGGTGATGCTGTTGTTACACTATTTTGCTTATATGCATTGTGCGCTGATGATTGTGCTGCCATTCAAGACAACTCCTTCTTTAAATAATTACTGACCGAACTGTGCAAACATACCTGATTGCTCATTCGCTTTTTGAATTGCTTTTTCCATAGCTGTGAACTGTTTCCAATAACGTGCTTCAATATCTTTCATTTTAGCTTGAAGTTTAGTAATACGGTCATCTGACTCAACGATTTTTTTGCCTAAGCCAAAGGTATTGTTAACTGCCCCGTCTTTACCTGCTTTTTTCTCAATTTCATTCGTCATGCCTTTCATTGCATCACGTAAACGCCATGCAATACCACGCGTATCCTCAGTTACACGATTACCATTAGCGTCTGTTGTTTCCTTTACTTCACCATTAGCCGCAAACAAACGATGCACTTGGTCAGGGTCTTTAGCTAATGCCGCTTCTAATTTATCTTTATCAATTTCTAACTTGCCATTATCTGAAAGTTTACCTGATGTTGTGATACCAATTTTAGCTAAAGAATTTAATGTATCGTCACCTAAACCTGCTACAGGTGCCATAAATGTCATACGCATTTTAGACATACCTTCACGAATTGTTTGGTCATTGCGAAGCATACCACTTTTCGCCTTTTCGTCCCATAGCTTTTGCTCATTTTCTGACATATCTTCACGTTGTTCTTTAGTTAGTGGCTTATAATCACGGTATTTTGTTTCTTTTAATTGACCGCCAAAATCTTCAATCATTTCATTATATTTATCCACAAACTCTGTAATTTGCTCTACAGCTGCCTTTGTATCAGAAGAAGCTTTCATCGTTACAGGCGCAACTGTTGTTCCTGTTGCAGGATTTTTAGCCGCAAAATCTTCAGCTTCCGCTTTTTGCGATGTTAATGCTACTATATCTGCTTGTGCTGCCGTTAGGTTTGCTTGTACTGCAGTAGCTGCTGTATCTGCTACATTAAATGCTTGCTCTTTTTCTGCAAGGTCTTTTAACCCTTGTAGTTCACCGCTATGAGTAGCTAACTTTTCTACATCCGCTACATTCATAGCCGCTAATTTTGTTTTTTCAGGGCTATCTGTCATCGCTTCAATTGCCGCAGTTACGTCTGCTCCTGTTTTACCTGCTAGATTACCTAATGCTGTAATGTCTTCATCTGTTAATGCTTTTAACACATTTTTATCTGTATTATCATAAAATGTCTCTAAATCTGGCTTACCATCAAAAGCTACTGTACGCGCATCCGTATATGCCGTTTGCGCACTATCACGCGCTGCATTTGCTGTTACAACATCCGCTTCAAACGCTGTAACGCGGTCATTTGCTTTAGCTAACTTTTCGTTTACATCGGCTAATTGCTTTTGTGCTACATTACCTGCATTAAATGTTTGTTTAAGTGTTAACTCATAACCCGAAATCGTAAATGTATTAGATGAGCGCTCCGTTTGAATACCGTTTACCTCAAACTTTGCATTTTGCCCATTGCTAGCTAAAACATTATCCGAACCAAAGCCTAATTTGCTAAAGACATCATTATTACTTTCGTTAATGATTTCGCCAGCACCGTCAGCTGCCTTACCCATATTTTTAGCCGAAAGTGACAATTTACCGCTCTCGAAAACTGCTGTAACACCTGCGCCACTTTCATTAATTTTTTTCATTAAATCATTTACGGTATCTGTAGCAGGATTAAAATTAATCGTCGTTGCTTTCTCTGCTAAATTACCATCCGCGCCAATTGCACGCAGTGAAATTGAGCTATCTGTAATACCTAACTCACTTAGTTTCGTTTGACCTGTTGCACCTGTTTGGCTACCTACAGCCTGTGCTGATGTTGCAAGTTGTGACACACCGCCAATTGAAATATTACCTGACGCATTACCCTTAGCTGTTACACTAACTAAATCCGAGTTTGAAGATGTCGCTGACTTTTGATTCATCTTACCTGACAAAATCATATTATCAAATAAGTATGTATCAAACGTTTTCAGCTTAGCATTTACACCGCGATACGAATCACGTTGCCATTCATACGTTTGCTTTTTTTGGAATGTTTTATCTAAAGGTATACGTTCTGCCTTCATTAATTTTTCTACTAGTGCGTCAATATCCATACCTGACGCTAAACCACCCATACGCATTACCATGAGTATTGTCCCCCTTTTAAATTAAATTTTTTCGTCTACAATCATACCAACCATTTTTTGCATTTCATAAAATGCGTTTAACAGTTTTTCTGGTGGTACTTCTTTAAGTACCTCATCCGTTTGTGGGTCTACAACTTGAACATAATAGCGCTCTAACCCTTCGTGGAAGCGAAACTTTGAAGACATTGGCTTTGGCATATGGTCTTCCATAAATTCATTAAGTGACTCTACAGCATGCTGCAGCTTCTCTTTATTTGCTGCTGACTTAGCTAAACCCTCTGCAGCTTGTGCGCTTGTTGCTTCTGTAACCGTTGGACGATCTACAACCTTTGGCTTACTTGCCTGATGTGTTGCTTGTCGCTGTGCATTTGTTGCTATGTTCGTTGAAGCTGTGTTTTTACTGGCACTTGACACGCTTGCCGTCATATCCATTGACGACGTTTGCGATGAAATTCGCATGTTCGTTACCCCCTACATCCTTGTATTATATAGTTCTATATGTATAGTATCGTCAGTTAACCTAAAACTTCCACACTAATTGCCAAAGTTCATAAAAAAGCCGAAGAACCTATATAAAGTTTGCACCTCATCTATACAGTATCCTTACAATCATTCCCTATACTAAAGAATAACACTATTTGATAGTAGGGAGTAGGAAGCATTGTCAACTACCCCCACTTAAACGCTAAAGCGTTTTGAAGTGGGGGTAGTTGACAGATTGCTTGACGATTTAACATCATGTGAGTGGCATCACCTTGTTGAAAGTATTCACGTATTGCTTCAAAATTGGCTACTTTATTTGATGATAATGTCATCATAACACCTGAAACACCTGAAGCTATCGCTGCAAAACCGACCAATAAAGCTAAATCTATATTTGTTGTTAATTTTACTAATTGCTCATAATAAAAGAAAACTAAAGATAAGATGATGCTAAATGATACTAACAAAAAACCCACTGTTCTTTTAATACTCAGCACTTCCTTTCAATAATGCTACTACTTTGCTTTCTGACACTCCCACCCATAAATGAGTGGGGTTCTAAAGTACAAAAGATTTCTTCTTTACTCTCCCATCAACCGATGTTGCTGGTTGGGTACAACACAAAGACACTATCTTATTTCCTTTAGACTTTAACGAACAAGACGACCATTGCCATCATTAGCGTTCGCATCGGCTCATGCCAAAACCGTTTTTTTATCATTTATCTTATCCCCATGCTTTTGAGTGTATGGGGTTCTTTTCTTAGTTTACTGATTAATTCATCATGAAGTTTAAGGAATACATCGAATGTTTTAAAACATAAATCTCTGTCTATTTTGTCTAAATCTTTATCGTGAACCATGTTCATTAAAAGGAAAGATGAATATAAATCTCGTTGGATTAGGATACCGCCAAAGTCATTCCAACGTTTACTCAATGATTTTTTCGTATATGTATCATCGAAATGATTGTACTGACTCGCTCTTACTTTCGTTGTATTTACTTTGTTTAATTTCAAACCATTGTATTCCAATTTCCGTTCTAGGCAACTTAAAAGCATAGAAGGGGCGCGGTTGGATAGTGTTCTTCCAAACCGTTTTTTCTTTTTAAAACGACCTTTTTTATTTTTCTCTGTCTTGTTACTTCGTTTTTGAAGTCCTTTAAAGGACATTTTCTCCACAAAAAAAGTATCTCCCATTAATAACAACTGATTAGATAAGCTTTCATGGTCTTGTTTTCTTACCATTCTGTTTTTACGGTGCAACTCTCGGTATTGATTACGCAGTTTAACATAGCGGTTGGAATACACCCATTTTTCCCGATTACTACGGTTTATTGTACCGTCCTCATTATATTTAAAAGGATTAGTTGCTCGTTTACTTCTATCCATTTTACGCTGTATGCGTTGGATAACTGGCTCGTAAGTCTGTACGTTAGGTGCTAACACCTTTAGCATGGCTTGTTTTTCGGAACAAACCGCAATCGTAGAAGTACCAATATCAATCCCTACTCGCCCGATACCGACTTGTTGTTTTAAACCTTCGGAATTATACGATTGTGGGGGAATACCTTCTAATACAAGTTGAGCGTAATACACGTATTTTCCCTTTAGAAATGCTCTTTTAATGCGAACGTACTTTACCTTATCTTGAAGTGCTAAATGGGCGTACACATCTTGTTTACGGACAATAACAGGGATAGAAAGACCTTTCCAAATCAACGTATTGTTTACGAAACGAATACCTGTCTTATTGGATTTGCCTTCAACGGATTCTATTTCACCGTAGCGTTTAAAATAGACTTTCTTCGCTTCACCGAACATCATCTTTTGAAAGGCATTAAAAACCCTTGTTCCGATTTTTTGCCCCGCTTGTGAATCTATATTTCCTTTAAATCGTTGATTCATCGGTGTTAAAAATGCGTGAATAGCATACTCGGTCAACCCAAACTGTATATTCAATTCCCGAAAAATAGCATTTCTTTCTTTGCCTTTTTTCATCTTTTTCGCTTTTTGAAAGGCTTTTGATTGCTGCATGGTGCGATAACGCTTGTATAATTCATTCAAACAAGCGTTATACATCTTACGTGAGATTTCAAATCGCTTATTTAAAATATCTTCTTGGAAAGATTCTGTTTTTAATCGTAATGTCAATACATAGCTTGGCGTTGCCATTCTGTTTCACCCTCTCAAAAACGAACAAACAATAGGAAGTATAGTTTTCATATCCTTCCTATTGTTTTTACCTGTTATTATTTGTGTCATTATTATCCACCCAATCTCTAAGCAATCTGGCTTTTTTTAGGCTTCTGTACTCGTCTAAAGATGCTTCTCTAACTATTGACCATGAACCGAGCCACAGCATCTCTCTGACATATCCATTAGGAATTTTAATATGTGTAGTATCACATACATTTCTTCCACATAAGATTAATCTAGCTTTTTCGTAGTCCTTCCTATATTCCTTATTGAATTTGTGGTCTTTAACGAATTGTTCAAATCCACAATTACTACATTTAATTTGCAAAGTAGTCATTACCCCCTCGTTTTTTGATTTTCTACATATTGTCTAATGGTTTCGCTTGATACATTTCCAGCAGTTGAAACGAAATAAGAACGTGTCCATAAACTAGGCAAATGTTGAAGATAATGAAATTCCTCTCTCAACTTTTTAGAAGTCACTCCTTTTATTTTTGCCATAATGTCAGTTGGACTAAAGGTTGGTAGTGCATTTAAAAATAAATGCACATGGTCTTTATCGCATTCCATTGCGAGAATTTCAATTTCTAATTCTTCGCAAACCTCTTGAACCAACATTTTGAAACGTTCTTCCAATTTACTGTCGAGAAAAATTTTTCTCCTATATCGTGGACAAAACACAAAATGATAATTAATTAATGATACCGTTGTTTTAGTTCTTCTATATTCATTTAACATGCTACTGATTGTATCAGTTAATCACTCTAACTACAACAAAAAGACATAGAAAAATTCAGATAATTAGAACACCATAGTAGGCGTTCCTTATCTGACCTCACTTTCATCCCAAGCCTAAAGGCAAGGGCTTTCTCGTTCGGGAAATCTGTAAAAAACCCTTCCTCTAAAAAATGAAGCAGAAGGGCTTAATCCTAATTATTTATTTAATAATAGAAAACATATGACCCATCGTTGTAAATTCTGCTTGTACCATATTTGTGTGTACAAACTTTAAAAACTGCTCGCTATGTTCAATAGTACGCCCTATTAAATATATACATTCTACAGCATCACTTACATCTAGCTCATGCTTTACAGAAGCCACACCCGTAATATGTAGCTTAATCAACATAATATGAATGGCTAACATCATATAACTATCTTGAAATGTAGACTTGTCATAAGGCATAAGGTTTTTAAATATATAATTCACAATATAATTCTCTAAGATATAGTCATGCTCTTGGCTAAAAGGCTCATAATATGTTTCGTACGTTTGTTGATAAATTAGTGTTTTCTCTTGTAGTGACTGATTTAAGTGTAACCCTTCTACAATCGATTGTAATAGTGCAACATACTTTTTGTTACCAAATCCCATATCGGCTCTTTTAGCTAATAATCGCGTAACTAAATCTAACTGAAATGTTCGTGCAGGCTGTAATTCCATAAGGGATTGTACAAATGCATCGTTATCTAAACGCAACATATAGTCCTTCATAATTTGTGGAAGTAAGACAGGATAGTCTGTTATCGCAATCTCTTCAATACGCTGAAGAAACAAACCTAATATAATTAAGCGGACCTCAATCGACTGCTTGCGATTTTGCATAAGTTCAATGATGTAAATGCGTAAATCCCAAAAATAAGGTTGATCTGAAAGACTAAGTTGTTTAACTACTGCACCTGTAATTTCATCTGTTTGTTCAATAAACCCAATGCCTTCAACTTTTTGTAAAACAATTCTTGCTGCTTGTGGACAAGATAGTGTCAATGACTGCTCATAACTATCACCTACCTTATTAATATAGCGTGGATATACCGCACAAGTATTACAAAGGTATGAAGCACCCAAATCACTTTGAATACTACATAACCCCTTGGTGTCAAGCAAAGGGCAAGCACCTCCATCTTTAAGATTAATTTTAGCATACCATGCATCATTACTTGAGCCTGTAGAACGATTGCGTGTTACGGCCTTATCTAGTTGCTTGCGTAGCACAGGTGTTGTAACTTTACGATATTTTTGATACGTTACTTTATCAACAGGTACTTGCCAACCCGCACAACATGTATCTTCACATTCACTGCCTATACAGGCAAAAGAAGAAATATAATCAGGTACTAAAATTTTACGCATAGGTTACTCCCTCCTTATCAATTTTTAGGCTGTTCCACAAACAAGTGTAATTGATCTGCAATTTGCTCAAACGCATGATAAATTGTAATTTGCAGTAAATGTGCAATGCCTTGCTGATTTTTAGCCTCTAGATGTGACGCCAATTGTGGCAAAACTTGAATCAACTGAACAAAGATTTGCTGTAATGTCAGCCATTCCTTGGGCACATATGTAGAGCTAGCTACGGTCGTATATACTTGTTGTAACCACTGCATACCTTCTAATAAATCATGTAGGTCTTGCCACTGTTGCGCTGTTGCTTCTTGTTGTTGAAAACGCTCTACTGTAATACGTAAAGTAGGTAAGGCTGTCGTAACATAACCTGCCATAGACTGCTGTAGACCTACAATAAATTGTGTTGCCTCAATGGCGATAACTTCAATTACCTCAGCATCACTCACATAATCTTCTATGATATTTTGTGGGTCACCATCCATACGTAACCCATCAATAATAAAATAATCAAAATAATAACGGTCCGTCAGCATTTGTTGGATAACCTCAAACACGATATGCGGTACTGCGTCCTCAAGCATTACCTCTTGTTCATGAAATATAATTTTCATTTTTTAATCTCCTTTATAAACGATAATAAAAAAAGCGTGAGTGGGATTACCCACTCACGCTGGAAGTTAGAAATTAGCCTAGTAATTGTAATACACCTTGTGGCTGTTGGTTAGCTTGCGCTAGCATAGATTGTGCAGCTTGCATAAGAATGTTGTTCTTTGTAAAGCCCATCATCTCTTTAGCCATATCTGTATCACGGATACGTGATTCAGCAGCTGTTAAGTTTTCGCTAGATGCACCTAAGTTGTTAATTGTGTGCTCTAAACGGTTTTGTACAGCACCTAATTTAGCACGTTGTGTAGATACTTTGCTAGTAGCAGCGTCTAAAATAGTAATCGCTTTAGCTGCTGACTCATGAGTTGAAAGGTCTAATGAGCTTTCAACCGCTTTAGCACTTGTACCATCTGTAACAGTAGCTTCACTTTGGAAGCCAGCACCTGAACCTACAATACCAAGTGCAGAAGCACGCATATCATCAAGAGAAACTGCCATTGCTTGATTTTCATTAGCCCCAATTTGGAACTTCAATGAGCGGTCTTCTGTAGTATCAGATGTAGCACCTTCTACTGTTGATTTCGACTTTGTATCAAAATTAATAGTAGTCGCGTCAATTTTTGTAACACTAGTACCAATTGCTAAACTGAAATCAATACCATTTTCGTTATAGGCAATAGTATCTCCTGCCGCTGCTGAATAATCTGTTTTATTAATTGAATTACCTGTAGAATCTTGTAAATCGACGGTTACTTTCCCCGCATCAAATGAAACAACTGCTTTTGAAACATTCGCTAATAATTCAGGGCTGTCTCCATTTACTTTAACATTACCAATTGTTGAACCTGTGCCACCTGTTTCTGTTCCTAAAGCAATTGTATTAGAAGCAATGTCAATGTTACCTGTTGCATCAACTGGTCCTGCTGCCGCTCCTTTTTCTAAATCGATAGTTGCTGTTTCACCATCAGCCCATTTACTAACTTGATCTGCTGTTAATGTTAGTTTCACGCCATCCTGATCAAAGTTATAAGTTTTTGAATCTGCATCATAAGCCATTGCTTTTGAAGTAATAGTTAACTCTTTACCAGTTGAATCTTTTGCTGTCACTGAAATTTCCATTTCAGATCCATTTTTATTGATTTCTACTTTATTATCGGCAGTTTGGTCTAGACTACTCCAATCTAAACCATTTGTTGCTGCACCTGTAATTGATAAATTAGTAGAAGTCTCTAATTGATTACTTCCTGACCAAGTTGTCGGGTTTGATCCTACAACTTGTGTTTGGTCAATAGCAAAATCTTTACTTACTGTTGTACCAGCTGAACCCTCAGCAGTTACAAAACTGTCAGAAAGCTCACCATTCACTAATTTCTTAGTATTGAACTCTGTTGTGTTACCGATACGATTAATCTCAGAAGTTAATTGGTCAATCTCTTTTTGGATTTGACCACGGTCATCTGTTGTATTTGTATCGTTACCAGCTTGTACTGCTAGTTCACGCATACGTTGTAAGATTGCGTGTGTTTCGTTAAGTGCACCCTCAGCTGTTTGGATTAAAGAAATACCGTCTTGAGAGTTTTTAGAAGCCATGTCTAGACCACGGATTTGGCCGCGCATTTTTTCAGAGATTGCTAAACCTGCAGCGTCGTCGCCTGCACGGTTGATTTTGTAACCAGAAGATAATTTCTCAAGGTTTTTAGACGCTTGAGCGTTGTTGAAAGCTAGGTTACGGTGTGTGTTTAATGCTGAAATGTTATGTTGAATTCTCATAATGGAATTCCTCCTTGAATGTTTTGTAGTACGCTCACATCCTTGTGGGCGCCTGTGTTTAGAGGTATTGTGCCTCTTACATACATTATATCGTGTTGTACCCTATAATGTTTAATGTTTTTTTATAACTTTTTGCATGTTTTTTATTACGCACCATGCAACCATTGATACAGCAAGGGTTAGCCTACTTGTGTATAAAGTTTGAACACTATTTTTTTTGCTTAAATTGCGTTAAAGCATCAAGTGATATATTAAGTGCCGCTTCGTTTTGCGCTTTAATTGCTTCAAATACTTCGGTACGGTGTACTTTAATATCGCGCGGGGCAACGATACCAATTTTTACTTGGTCACCTTCAACCGCTAAGATTTGGATTTCGACTTGATCGCCAATCATAATGGACTCATTTTTTTTACGAGATAAAACTAGCATTTACTTCACACTCTCTTTAATTTGGTAATGTAGGGGATACTTTTTACTATCTCCTAACACAACTTGCTTCCCACACTTTTTAGTTATATTAAGAATGATAGGGGCTAATAAATTAATCGTTGATTTATCAAATGTGTCATTCATCGTAACAATCGCGTATGGTACAACCTCATCTTCTGTTTCAATATGTAATGCTTGTTTATCTTCCTCACTTAAATCAAACGCATAGCTAGGGTTAAAAGCAAATGGGTAAGCTACTACAAAACTGATAGGAGCCTGCTCCGTTGATTGTAAAATCGCTAATGGTAAATCAGCGTCTAGTGGGATAAGTACAAATTTTGTTAAGTCCTCGAAACCAGGTAAGCCGTTTTCAAACGTGTAAATATCTTCTTCTACAATGTCAACTTCACCTAAAAATTTTGTTTCGATTTTCATCTTCATTTCCCCTTTTTATTTAGTTACATCAATCACACTTACACTTGGGCGCTGTAGCATTGTATAGCTGACCTTGCTTGGTGTGTAATTATGGATTGGTTTATTTATTGTAGCATTGATGCGTGGCTTTTGCGGTGTAATATTTATGTCAATATCACCTTTAGTAAAGCTAATATCAATCGCATTACCTGAAGGCTTAAAGGCAATGTTAAATGGCACACGCTTAGGCCCGTGATTTTGTTTGGCAATGGTTTGCGCGATTTTTGCGCCTTGCCCTTTGCCCGCCATATTTTTCATTTGTTGTCCTTCACGCGCACGACGTGCAATACCGCTTAAGTTTTCTTGCTTACCGTCTTGTGCATATTGCGCTACGGATTGCATTGGCGTCAGCAAACCTAGTTCCTTCCACAGCCCAGACATGTCAATACGCAACTCACTTTGACGCGTATTAATATCAAGTATGGCAGCAGGTTGCTCAATGCGTAAATCTGCACGCGGTTGTTGTAATTGTTGTTGCCCTGTGACAGCGGCTGGTTTCAAATCCATTTGAATGTCTCGTATGCCGAGTTGAACTTGTGGCATCATCGTTAACCACACTCCTTTTCAAAAAAAGCGCCTGAACAAATTGTTCAAACGCTTGAAGTTATTAGCGCATAAAGTCCACTAATGTTGGTTGAATAATACGTGCACCGACAGATAGCGCTGCTTGGTGAATGGACTCATGCGTCACCATTTCGGTAATGGCTTTTGAGTAATCCACACTTTCGTTATCACGCATACGCGTCTTGACCATAATCTCACGTAAGTCTAAACGGTCTTGCATAATCTCTGCGCGGTTTTGCATCGCACCAATACGTGCGTGCTCTGTTAATACAGTAGAGCGCATACTATTAGGATTATTTTCTTCGTTAACTAAACCTAGCAAGCTACCAATCTCTGTACCTGTTGAAGTTGGGTCTTTCACTGTGCTTACGATTTTTGTCATCGCGGCGTCTACTGTTTTAAAAATTTTATTAGCATTGGCATTAACCTTTAAGTTAATCCCCTCAAACACTTCGATCTCTACAGGGTTATCTAAGCCTGGTAATGCTGCATCCATAGTACCGTCGGCTTTAAATAGTGGTGACAATGTATTCGTACCACTAAAAATATAAACCCCAGCCATCTCCGTGTTACCTAAATCTCGCATATGCTCATGGATTTGCTCAAGCTCTTGAGCAATGGCTTCACGGTCTTTTGCAGTTTTAGTATCATTGGCTGCATCAACTACTAGCTCATGCACGCGGTGGATAGATGCCTCAAGTTGTGACAGTGCATCATCAGTCGCATCTAACCATGAGTTAACTTCGTTCATATTACGGCTAAACTGCTCTACTTTACCTAAATCACGACGGTAGCCCATGCTTTTTACTGCAATAACAGGGTCTTGCGAGGGGCGATTAATTTTAGAGCCAGAGTTTAATTGGTCTTGGAGCTCACTCATACGACCATAACTATTGTTTAAGTTGTGCAGCATATTGCCTGACAACATCGATTGTGTTACGCGCATTTCATTTCCTCCTTATTATAGACCGACACGGCCCATACCATTAATAATTTTATCTAATGTTTCGTCCACAACGGTAATCATACGTGCGTTAGCATTGTATGCTTGTTGGAACGTAATCATATTTGTCATTTCTTCGTCTAGTGATACGGAGCTCACAGATGCACGGCGGTTAGCAATCGATAATTGTAGGATAGCTGAGTCCTTAGCAGAACGAATAGCCTCCTGCCCATCAACACCTAAACGACCTGTTACACCTTGGTAAAAGCTTTCGATTGTACCATTGTCTAACTTAGCGTAGCCCTTGTGTTGCATATTCGCCATTTTTAATGCGTTACTGTTGTCGCCTTCTTCACCAATTTTACCTGATGCTGTTAATAGGTGAGGTTCTTTAAAGAATTTGTCGTTAATCCCTATGTCACTCGCTGACGTACCTGTAAATAAATCCTCGTCCGTACCTTGTTTAGAGTCCACTACTGTACCATCAGCTTGTGTAGCTTTTAAAGTGTAGCCTTCTTTTAGTACTTCGTTAAACTCGTCCATAAACGTTCTTGCCATTGTATCAAGCTTACCTAATAGCTCTGGCATTAAGCCCTTATCATCGCCCGCGTCCTTATAACCGTAGGCGTTAATTAATGACAATAACTCACCTTTAGTTGGCTCAAAGTCACCTTGTTCAAAATCGGTTTTTTTACCGTCTGGCGATGTAATCGTCATTTTTTCAAATAGTACGGGTGAACGTTGCCCATCAATTGGTTTACCTGCACCATTTAATGAAATCTCGCCAACTACGTTACCATTAACGAGTTCGGTTTTTTTGCCATCTGCATCTTTAAAATAAAGCGTTAGGCTACCTTCTGCAACTTCGTTAGCGTTACCACCTGATGGTACGCGTTCAGTTGTGACAGGGATAATTTCGTTTAAACGGTCAACTAGCACATCACGCGCATCATACAAATCATTTGGTACATAGCCATTTGGCTCAACCTTCATAATTTGATGGTTAAGGTTTGCGATTTGTGCAAGTAGTGAGTTAGCCTCGTCCGTTACAACTTCTGCTTGTTTAGCAGAGTTAGATTGCACTTGGCGGATTTGTTTGTCCATATAGTTAAATGAGTCAGACAAATGTTTCGCACGCTCAATTGCTACGGTACGTGCTGATAGGTCCGTTGGTTTGTCTGCCACGTCTTGCATCGATTGCCAAAATAGTTTAAAGGCTTCGTTTAGCCCAAAGTCTGATGGCTCGTGCATAATCGCTTCGATTTGTTCGATTTCTTTGGCACGCGTATCCCAATAGCCAAGGCGGTTAGTTTCTTGACGGTACTGACGGTCGGTAAACTCATCGCGAATACGCTGAATAGAGCCTGCTTGTACCCCTGTACCAATGTGACCGACTGTTTTAGGCGTTTGTAAGCCTGCTGTCGGGAAGCCTCGCGTAGCTTCCATGTTAACGCGCTGACGTGTATAGCCTTCAGTTTTGGCGTTAGAAATATTATGCCCAACGGTGTACAGCCCTGATTGCTGTGTAAAAATACCGCGCTTGCTGGCCTCTAAGCCCATAAATGTTGAACGCATGGTGATCCCCCTATACTTCGTATGATGTGGTTGAGAAGTTGGCTGGTCGGCGAACTTCTTTGCTTGAGTAATTCATGGTATCTGCTTGCGCTGCGGGTTGCGGGCGCATCATATCTAAGGTCATGTTTACCATTTGTAAAGATTGAAACACCATCTTTTGGTTAAGCTCATTTTTAGCCTTTAAAGCATCAATTACGGCAAGGAGCTCCTCGCGGATGGCTTGAATTTGTTGTTTTGACGCTGCATCAGCCGCTTCGATTAGCTGTGCAACGGTAGGCGTCAATGACGTGGCACATCCATTTGCCGCTAGGTAATCCGTTACCATGGCTTGACGTTGTCGCTCAAGCTGCTCGATAGCTGCTACATGTGCCTGCTCAGTTTTAATCATTGCATCGAGCGCGTCCATGTCGCTCTCAACGATAATATCCGTTTTTTTCGTTGCAAGATCTAGCAGGCTTTTATGCATGCGTAATAAATTCGTTAAGTTTTGGATAATTTTATCCATCTATTGTCACTCCTTAGAAGCGATAGTAATTTAACATGTCCTGTGCAACTTTACGTGCATCTACTTGGTACGCACCTGATTGGACATCTGCTTTTAATTGCGCTACTTTTTCAGCGCGTGCCTGCTCAACAGGATTAGTACCACGCATATCCATAGCTACCGACGAAATCTCTACCTTATCAATAAAAGACGACTTAGCTGCAGCTTTAGCTGGCTTCGTTGGATTAGTATATGTGTGGAGTGGCTGGACATGGAATGGTTTGATTTTCATAATTAACACCCTTTCTATATATATCTATAGGTATTACTTCGGTCTTAAATCCTAATTGTTAAGTCCTCCTCACGCAAAAAAATACCGACAGCGGTTAGTAACCCTGTCGGTACTCCTTAATGTTTGCCTGCGTGATACGTGCCCTTATCGCGATTTGCTACATCTTCACGGAATTGCTTAGCCGCATCAAATGTACGTAAATCCTGTTTTAACTCCTCGCGACAACGCGCACAAATTTTGCCCTCTGATGTTAAACGACCACATTGGTCACAAGGGTAGCCTAAATTAGGGAACATGGCTGTATGTAAACGTCCTCGACGCACCCAATTATAAAGTGTAGCTTCCTCCACACCTGTAACTTCTACGATGCGCTCAACGGTTGCTGCTCGGTTTTCACGCTTACGTAAAAAGCGGTAAACGACTTGGTATAAATCCTCCTCTGCCTGTGCACATTTTGCACATACATCGCGCATACCTGTGTAGTTAAAAAATGCGTCACACTTTGGGCAACTGCGTACTTCTGCCATATGATTTTCCTCCTCTTACAAGTTTGTACCTCCATTATACAGTATCACTCACAATTCACTAGCACTTAATGTGAATGTTTTGACCGAAGCCGCGCCTGCTTGCGTTAAGATTTCACACGCCTGCCTAAGTGTTGTACCTGTCGTTTTAATATCATCAAACACAATAAAATGCTTGCCTGTTGCGCTTTGATTTGGTGCAAGTGTAAATGGATTAGCACTAGCTAGCCGCTCCGCTCGATTACGCAAACCTTGCGTACTATCCTCCACTTTACATAAATAATGCGTATAACGAATGCCCGCACAATCAAGCAACATATCAACCTGCGCAAATGTACGACGCTCAAGCTTTGCAGGGTGCACAGGGATGGGCACAATAATAGCCGTCGTTTTTAAGGCGCGCGCAAGCTCGGTCCTAAAGCTGTGAGCGAGTTGCACATCGCCAAGGATTTTATATTGATTAAGCCACGCCTTCATTGCCTCGTTATACGTAAACAGCGCGTCCGTTTGAGCAGGCGCAAAATGGCTGTAACAAGCCTCGCACAGTGTAGGCGCAAGTTGATTGCTTAGCAATTGCCACCAGCTACGCACGGGTTGCAATGTGTTGCCACATAATAGGCATGCGGTAATGGCTTGCTTCATACGCTCACCTCATTTTGTTTACGGATGGTACGCCTTGCCTCATCCATTGCCGCCGTAATCCCGTGATGGAAAAACACCACATCGCCGCTCGCAAAATTAGCGTTACGCCCTACACGCCCACTAATTTGAATGAGTGCGCTTGCCTCAAATATGGTAGCCTCTGCGCCAACCACAGCTACTTGTACATTTTTAATCGTAACGCCACGCTCCAAAATAGTCGTCGTTAATAAACCCACACACTCCTCATCGCGCAGGCGCTGTACTTTTTCGGCACGGTGCTCGTCCTCAGCATGTACGCTTTCAATAGTAGCGTGTAGTTGTTTAAAGTAAGGCAACGCTTGTGCCATTAATTTTTTGGTAGCAAAGAAAATTAAAAAGGGTTGGTTAGCGGCTAGGCGCTCCGTTGTCCAGCGCGCAAGTTTAGGTGGTAGCTTTTTGCGAAGGGTTTTGTGGTAGTGAAATAACGGAGCATAACGTGGTACGGGTAAATCAAAGCTGTGGTAGCGCCGCCATACAGAGCTATGACCCCATTGCTCTTTTTTAGCCTGCGCCAAAATTTGTTTAGAAGGTGTAGCTGTAACAAAAATAATCGGAGCATCTGGCTTTTTAGCTTTGTAAACTGCGCGTTGCAACGCTTGGTCATACGTATAGGGAAAGGCATCCGCCTCGTCCACAATCATTACATCAAACGCTTGATAAAAATGATACAGCTGATGAGTCGTCGCAATAACCAGTTGTGGGCAACCTGCCTCCTTAGGTGCACCACCGTACAATACATGCACCGTCGTCTGTGGAAACACCGCCTTTAACCGCGGGGCAAGCTCTCGCACAATATCTGCTCGCGGTGTGGCAACACAAACCCGTAGCCCATGCTTTAAAGCATACGCAATCGCACCAAATAGCATTTCGGTTTTACCTGCACCACAAACAGCATCTACTAAATGATTGCGGCGCTCGCGCACACTGGTAATTAATGCGGCACTCACACGTTGCTGTGCCTCACTTAAATTACTCGCATTATAGCTAAATTTTGTAAAGCGCGGGGCATGTGATTGCCATGTCATAAGCATAGTGTTGCTCGTAATGCGCCCCATTGTTAGGCAGTGGCGACAATACGTCAAACTGTAATGAATGAGCTCAGCTGTACCACAGCGCTCACATTTATCTGTAATCGCAGGTTGTATGGCAACATGTTTATAACGTATAAGCTGCGCCATATCATGCGCTGCTATGCCTTCAGGTACACGCGCCGCATCCCAAATACGTCCCGCAAAAAAATCACGTACTGCTGGCGGTATAATATAACCTTTATATTTTTTCATACGGTTTCCTCCTTAATAAAAAAAGCTCCTACGAAAATTAATTCGTAGAAGCCTTCATGTTTGCAAAGCCCATGCCAATGGCGCCCTCACCTAAGTGCGTGCCAATAACAGGACCAAAATAACTAATTTTAAAGTTAAGCTGCGGGTACAGCTTTTGTAGTGCGTTCATCCACTCTGTTGCCTCTTGTTTGCAGTTAGCTTCGATAATGGCAACATCTGTAATGCCATCATTTTTTACGGCTTGTGCAAGCATATCCTCAGCACGTTTCATTGCCTTTTTACGTGTGCGGATTTTTTCGTAAGGCACAATCACCTTATCTACAAAATGAAGTACGGGCTTCACTTGCAATAAGCCGCCGATTAATGCCGCTGCCGCTGATAGGCGACCGCCTCGTTGTAAATGCGCCAGGTCATCTACAATAAAGTAAGCATCAATACTCGGGCGCATTGCCTCAAGCGCTGCAATAATAGTAGTAGCACTTGCGCCTTGCTCGGCAAGTTCGCCTGCTTTTAACACGTAAAAGCCTTGTACTGCACACGAAATTTCACTATCAAAGGCGTGAACTGTAATGCCATCTACCATATTACCTGCTTGGATCGCACCTTGATAAGTACCGCTAATGCCGCTCGATAAATGAATAGAGACAACTTCTTCGTAGCCCTCGCTTTTTAATTGCTCAAAAAGCGCGACAAAACGACCAATTGCGGGTTGTGTCGTTTTAGGAAAGTCTTTGCTTGTACGTACTTTATCATAAAATGCCTCAGCACTTAAATCCGTCTCGTCATATACCTCACCTGCGATAGTAACTGCTAGTGGGATAATAGAAATATTGTACTTTGCTTGCTCCTCTGGTGTAAGGTAAGCCGTACTGTCTGTTACGATTGCCGTTTTCACAATAATTCACCTCATTATTGTTATTTTACCGTATAATGCATAGCTTGTGAACAGCTTATTACTCATGAGGTGCTGTATCTGCAATGAAATAAATGCTCGATACTTTCCATGTGTCGTCCTCTGGTACTAATACCGTTACTTGACGACCTTGCACTTCAGCAGATTGACCACTCGCTTGTTCCGTACGAGCGATGCCAATATTAGCAAAGACGTGTGCCTCTTTACCTTCTTTATATTTAACAATCGTCACTTTGTCAGCTGTACGTGTCGTATCAAACTGCTCAAACTCCTGTGCGACACTTTTTTCTTGCTCCGCATAATCAAAGCTATTTGTATGCTTTGATAATGTTGCAAGGTAACGTGTTAAATCTTTATCATTAAACGAATTAATATATTCTTCAAACCCTGCAATAATTTCTTTTTTTGTATCGGCTGGCACATTTGTTGCCTCTTCGATATTATCACCGCTTAATTGAAACCCTACACCATCGTCCTTCGGTGTTTCTTCCTCTTTATTACTACATGCTGCGAGTGCCAATACCATGACACATGCTAGCGCTAACAACCATTTTTTCATTTCAACTAACCTCCCGCGAAATATTGTAGCACAAACCAACAAAAGTGGTAGTGAAACATCTCTCATTATCTGACGTATCTACCTAACTTTAGTTGCCCATGCACAAAAAAAGCCGTAGGTACATATCACTCGGATACATACCTACAGCCAAAATGGTATTAGCGTACTTCAACCCAACCATTTTTAATCGCTGTTACTACTGCTTGTGTACGGTCACTTACCGCCATCTTTTGCAGAATGCTTGAAACGTGGTTTTTCACGGTCTTCTCTGAAATGAACAGTGTTTCACCGATGGTGCGGTTGCTCTGACCGTCCGTTAATAATTGTAAAACCTCACACTCGCGCTTCGTTAATAAATGGTACGGGCGTCGAATGTCTGTTTGATGGAAGTTACCTTTATTTTCGTGCTCGCTTAAGCGACGGAATTCAGCCACTAAATTTTTCGTTACTTTCGGGTGTAAATACGAGCCACCCTCAGATACAACTTTAATTGCGCCAACGATTTCGTCAGCATCCATTTCTTTTAACATATAACCTAATGCGCCTGATTTTAAGGCATGTGTCACGTACGACTCATCATCATGAATCGATAAAATAATAACGCGTGCATCTGGATAAGCCTCTGTTAGCTCAGCCGTTGCATCTACACCATTTTTTTCTGGCATATTAATGTCCATTAAAATCACATCTGGTTGGTACTCTTCATACAGTGCTAATGCCTCTGTACCGTCACCACCTTCTGCAATTACGTCAAACGATGCTTCAAAATCTAAAATACGTTTAACGCCTTCGCGGAATAGTTGGTGATCGTCAATAATTACGATCTTTGTCATAACTTGCTCCCCCTTAAGTTCACTCTACGATTTCACCGTCGACTTTATAAGGTACCTGAAATAAAAAAGTCGAACCTTTATGTAACTCGGTAGAAACTTTCATGGTACCTTGTAATAATTCGAGGCGTTCTTGCATGCCGATAATGCCAAAGGATTGCCCCTTGGCCACCTTATTTTTATCAAATCCTGTGCCGTTATCTTTAACTACAATATTTACTTTGTCTGTACGCCATTCAAGTTTGACCCAAATCTCTTGAGGCATTGCATGTTTAACAGCATTGTTTACCCCTTCTTGAACTAAGCGAAACAACGAAACTTCAATATCAGGCGACAGGCGGCGATCAGCGCCTATTGATTGAAAGTGAATCGTAACACCACTATTATATTCTTCGACAGTTGAAAGATATTTCTTTAGCGTTGGCACGACACCCAGGTCATCTAAAGCCATTGGTCTTAGGTCGTAGATGATTCTGCGCACTTCCGATAGTGCATTTCTCACATTACTTTTTAAGTCACGTAGTTCTTTTAATGCTTGGTCGATGCCTTTCTCTCGGTAGACACGTTCAATCAAATCCGAACGCATTAACACATGCGCCATCATTTGCGCTGGCCCATCATGGATTTCACGCGACAAACGCTTGCGCTCATCCTCCTGTGCAGCGATAATACGCATACTGAAATCTTGCTTTAATTTTGCTTTTTCTAATGCTTGACCGACATTTTTTAAATCGGATACTAAATAATTTAGTACCACGTTTACTTGGTTAACGATATGGTCCGCACGCTCAATCGTATCTGACAACGAACGCAAACGGCGCTCTAGGTCATCACGCTTATCACGCAATTGACGCTCTTCACTTTGGCTAATAGCTAAGTCAATTTGTAAGACCTGAGCTGTATCATATGCTTCACGAATCTGTGTATCAGAATACTTATCAAATGCTTTACTTACATAAACAAGGCGTTGCTTTGCTGCTTGGGTATTTCGTTCTAGATTGTCACTCTTGTTTATTGCTTCTTTGATTTTCTCTCGCACAATCACAAGCTCGACCTGCATTTCTTCAAAGCTTTGTCGGCTCTTTTCGCTTATAATGAAGATGTCATCTTTTGAACTCGTTATCGTCTCAACCATACGATTGAATACGACGTCGATTGCGGCAATATCAATATTGTCTTTTGATTGCATAGTCTCATTCTCCAGTTCTGTCATCCCTATAGCTTTTCATACCTAAATCAATTATATCATTTATATACCAAAAAAAATATTGCAAAACCATTAAGAGTTTACTACAAATTTCAAAGGAGCTGTTAATAAAACATGCGAGCAAATTATAACACCGTCACAGGCTACGGTGAAAGTGAAATTATTATTTCGAAATCACGTTTTTTAACATTTGTCGAGCGAGCCGAAACTGAGCAAGAGGCAATCGCCTTTATTGATAAAATTAAAAAGCAACATTACCAAGCAACACACAACTGCTCCGCCTATTTAATCGGCGAGCACGACAACATTCAAAAAGCTAACGACGACGGTGAGCCTAGCGGTACTGCTGGTGTACCCATGCTTGAAGTATTAAAAAAACAAGGCTTGAAAGATGTAGTCGTTGTAGTCACTCGCTACTTTGGCGGCATTAAACTTGGTAGCGGCGGGCTCATTCGCGCGTACGGTAAAGCCACAACAGAAGGTATTAAAGCCGCTGGTGTTGTAGCGCGCAAACAACATCGCACCATTCGCGTGAGCGCTGATTACACATGGCTTGGTAAACTCGAAAATGAAATCCGCAACTCTAGCTATACCCTCGTTGATATTGTATATGCCGAAAATGTAGAACTTATTGTAGCTACACCAGAAGAACAAAAAGACACTTTTGCAGCGTGGATAACGGAGCTAACTAACGGGCAAGCGTTGACAACATTCGAGGCAATTGATTTTGTAGAGTTTGCACTTACCTAACATATTTGTAATTGTTCATTGATAGCGCACATAGTATAATTTGTATTATCGCCATTTACTGAAGGAGAATTTACATGACAAAACAAAAGAAACGCAGGTCCACGCGTCTCACTACGATAGTTAAAGCACTCCTTATTATTGCTACAATTGCCTTGCTATGTGTAGCTATTTACGCTGTGTATTTAACCAAACAGGCTGAGGTAGCTGTTACACAAGCCCACGAAAAATTAGACGGGCGCGAAAACTCCAGCAAACGCGATGGTAAAGTAGAGCCTTTAAAGGACAACTTATCTATTTTACTAATTGGCGTAGATGATAGCGAGGTTCGCCAGCAGGGCGCAGATAATTCACGCTCTGATGCATTAATGCTCGCAACACTTAATAATAAAACAAAAACTGTAAAGCTTGTTAGCATCCCGCGTGATGCGTATGTGCATATTCCAGCACTAGGCTATAGCGATAAAATTACACACTCTCACTCAAAGGCAGGTACACTTGGTACAATCGAAACCGTCGAAGAATTATTTGACGTACCTGTTGATTACTATGTGCGTATGAATTTTAACGCCTTTATTGATGTCGTTGATGCACTGGACGGGGTCGAAGCAAAAGTACCCTACGAATTGCTAGAGAAAGATGAGTTTGACCGCACAGCGGTACATTTAATGCCTGGTAAGCAAACACTTAATGGTAGCGAGGCATTAGCTTTTGCTCGTACACGTAAACAAGATACGGATGTTGACCGCGGCAAGCGTCAACAAGAACTTGTACAAGCCATTGCTAAAAAGGCCGCTTCAATGGGCTCACTATTAAAATATGATGATGTGTTACGTGCTGTCGGTGACAATATGAAAACAGATTTAACCTTCTCAGAAATTAAATCGCTTCTTTATTATTTATCAAAAGGCATGCCACAAATTGATACACTTGTGCTAGAGGGTGAGGATGTTAACTTACCTGAAGGCTACTACTACCAAGTAGACGAAGCATCGCGTGAAATGATTAGCGAAAAACTCCACAAGCATTTAGGCTTACCACCAAAAGAAGATTTTGAACCTGAAGCAAGCTTATATGAATAACAAAAAAACACCACCGAAAATTTTTCGGTGGTGTTTTATTATGTTACTGGCGAGCAACGCGTGCTGACCAACGTGATAAATCTGCATCCTCTAGTTCAACTAAGTTCGCTGGGAAAATAAATGTCCAAGGCTTAGTTGTATTTGGCTCAACTGTAATTGGTGGATCCATTTTAAATGAACCATGCGCTACACGATTGCTGTTAGCGTCATAAATTTCAAGTGGTAGTTGTTCCATATTAACTGCTTTATAGTGACCATTACGGATTAATACGGTTGCATTTAATGCTCCTTCATCCGTTTGTTGGATTTGTAGGCCTGTAAAGTTAATTTCTGCTTCTTTTAACTCTGGTAAGCGGCTCACAATACCTTCAAGATGTTCTTTTTGGGCAGCTGATAATTGTTTTTCCCATGATGGGTCTAGGTCTAACTGATGTCCACGTAGGTACACTAAGTTAAACGCAATGCGCCAGCCGTCTTCTGGTAAGCCTTCAAGCTCTTGTTTTTGTGTGCTCTTTTCGAATGTAAACACCCAAGGACGCGCACTCTCTGCAGGGATTACGCCAAGTGCACTAAAGTCAAAGCGTTTTGAGGCAAGTAGTTCACCATCTTTATCTAAAATATACAGTTCAATCTCACCAAGCTCAATCGCATGGTCTAATGACGAACGGAAGAAGGCACGTACAAACCAGTCACCGTCTTTTTCTTCCATGCTAATTGTTGATAGTGATAATTGGTTTGGTTGTAAAGGTGTTAAATCATTTGCTAAGAAGTTAAAAATGTATTGTTGCTCCTGTGGCACATCCCAATCTGGGTGTAATGAAAGAGCTGTCTTCACTTCCTTCTTACCTGATGCTGACTTCTTCCCTTTTAATAGCTCCGTAGAGTCAATTGTGTTTTCGTTTTTAACTGTATCTGTCTTTTTAAATAAAAAATCAAAAATACCCATTAGTTTTGCTCCTCCTCAAATTGTAAATCACGTGCTTCGATTGTTTTCATAAAGCCTACAATCTCCACAATAATATTACGGCGTAACTCTTGGAAATGACGTCCAAACAGCTCAAGTCCTTCGCGTTGGTAAATACGCATTGGATCTTCCTGCTGGTAGTGACGTAAGCCAATGCCCTCTTTTAAATGCGCCATAGCCTCTAAATGTTTAACCCAAGCCACATCAATATGGGACAGCATCACATTCGGAATGATTTCCGTTACGCGCTCGTCATTAGCAAACTGCTCAATTTTTGCTTGTAGCTCCTCCGTATAAGGTTGAGCTGCAGCAACTAAGCGATTAACTTTGGTTTCTTCGCGGTCAAATGCAATAGGTTGTAAAAATAAGCCGTTTAATGAGCGTTCCATCTCATCATAATTCCACTCACTTACTTCCATATCATCTGAAGCATTTTCGTGAATGGCAAAATCTACGGTTTCGACTAACATTTTTTGTAGATGTTTAATAACGTCATCGCCCTGTAAAATACTATCGCGCAAACCATAAATTACCGTACGCTGGTCATTAATTACGTCATCTAGTTTTAAGTTATATTCACGCATGCTGTACTGCGAGCCTTCAACAATACGCTGTGTACGGTCAATTAGCTCTTGTACTTCTGGCCCTTGAATAATACCGTGCTCGTCCTTCTTCATTTTCGTTTTAAATTTCTCGACTTCCTCACCTGCATAGCGGCGGAACATGTCGTCCTCTAATGATAAAATGAAGCGGCTTTCTCCAACGTCACCTTGACGGCCTGAGCGTCCGCGTAATTGGTTATCCACACGACGGCTCTCGTGCTTCTCTGTACCAACAACAAACAAACCACCTAAATCATGTACTTCCTCTGCAAGCTGAATGTCCGTACCACGACCTGCCATGTTTGTAGCAACTGTCACACGACCTACTTGCCCTGCTTCCGAAATAAGCTCTACCTCTTGCTCTACCGTTTTGGCATTTAACAATTGGAATTTTAAGCCGACTTCTTTTAAATGGCTCGCTACTTCTTCGGATTGTAAGATCGAAGTCGTACCAACTAATACAGGTTGCCCCGTCGCATGTCGCGCCTTCACCTGTTCAGCTACATATAAATACTTTTCTTTTTTTGTTTCAAAGACAATATCGTCTTGGTCAATACGTTGGCGTGGGCGGTTGGTTGGGATTTGAATAACATCCATACCATACACCTCTTTAATTTCCTTCGCCTGTGTTTTTGCTGTACCCGTCATGCCTGATAGCTTTGGATACATACGGAAGTAGTTTTGAATCGTAATTTGCGCCTGCGATTTATTTTCTTCCGTAATTGTAACGCCCTCTTTTGCTTCGATAGCTTGGTGTAAACCATCTGACAACGAACGTCCTTCTAAAATACGACCTGTGAACATGTCCACAAGCTCGATTTTATCTTCCTTCACAATATAATCTACGTCACGCTCAAACATTACGTGGGCACGCACGGCTTGGATCACATAGTGATATAGTGTTTGGTGCTCTAAGTCATACAGATTGTCGATACCGAAGGCTGCCTCTACCATCTCAATACCTGCATCTGTTAATGACGTTGCTTTTGTTTCCTCGTCAAAATCATAATGCTCGTCGCGCTTAAAGCGTTTTGCTAGCATCGAAGCAATTTTATGAAGCTCTTCATTAGCCATCATTTTACCTGCGATGATTAATGGTGTTTTGGCTTCGTCAATTAGTACACTGTCCACTTCGTCAATAATCGCAAAGTGGTAAGGACGTTGTACGCGCTCACCAATGCTGTGTGCCATATTATCGCGCAGGTAATCAAAGCCAAACTCTGTACCAACACCGTATGTGATGTCCGCATTATAGGCACGCTTTTTATCATCAGCCTCCATCATTGGCACGTTTAAACCAACTGTTAAACCTAGGAAGCGATGGATTTGACCAATTTGCTCATAGTCACGCGTTGCTAAATAATCATTTACTGTAATAACATGCACACCTTTACCCTCAAGGGCACGTACATAAGATGGTAGTGAGGCAACTAATGTTTTACCCTCACCTGTTGGCATCTCAGCAATATTACCTTCAGTTAATACTAAACCGCCGATTAATTGCACATCAAAATGACGCATGCCAAGCACACGCTTAGACGCTTCGCGCACCACTGCGAAAGCTTCTGGAATTACAGTTGTAATATCTTCACCATTTTCAAGGCGCTCTTTGAAAAGAGGTGTATTTGCTTTTAATTCTTCATCAGTTAAGTCAACATAATTTGGTTCTAACGCATTAATTTGATCTACTAATTTGTAGTAGCGCTTTAACTCTTTGCGACTTGTCTTCTCTGGATTTCGTTTAAAAAATGAGAACATGCATCTAACGCTCCTTTAATGTTTGCCTACATCGATATAGGCACTCCTCATTTTAACAAATTTTGCGTGCATTGCCTATGCAAACGTATACTATAGGAAATTACTACAAAAAAAATTTGACGCATGCTATAATAAACGGTAGATTGGCATGCACATTATTTTTTGAGGAGGATACCCTTGGGTTACTTGTCTTTAGTTGTGGCTTTTATAGCCTCAATTTTACTTACACCAGTAGTCAAACGCGTTGCATTTCGTATAGGGGCGGTTGATGCGCCCAACTACCGTAAAGTGCACTCGCGTATTATGCCTCGTCTAGGCGGACTCGCTGTGTTTTTAGCGTTCGTGATTGGCTTTGCTGTTTACCAGCCGCAAAGTAAATACAGTCTCGCAATTTTATTAGGCGCAACTATTATTGTCATTACTGGCGTACTAGATGATATGTACGAAATTTCAGCAAAGGCAAAATTAATCGGTCAGTTTGCCGCAGCACTTATTGTAATCTTTGTAGGTGGCATTCAGGTAGAGTTTATTAATTTACCTTTTCAAGGCACTTTAGATTTTGGCTTCTTGAGCATTCCATTTACATTACTTTGGATTATTGGTATTACAAATGCGATTAACTTAATTGATGGGCTTGACGGTCTTGCCGCAGGTGTTTCAACAATTGCGTTAATGACATTAGCTGCGATGGCCTTCATTATGGGTAATACATTTGTAATGGCTACTGCAGCCATCTTAGCCGCTGCATGCTTAGGCTTTTTATTTTACAATTTCCATCCTGCGTCAATATTTATGGGTGACACAGGCGCGCTATTTTTAGGATTTATGATTTCCGTACTATCACTGCTTGGCTTTAAAAGCATTACGATGGTGTCGTTCATCATTCCAATCATCATGCTAGGTGTGCCAATCTCAGACACATTCTTCGCCATCGTGCGCCGCTTCCGAATGAAGCAAAAATGGTCTGACCCAGATAAATCCCATTTACACCATTGCTTATTAAATATGGGCTTCTCTCACCGTCAATCCGTATTATTAATTTACGGTATTGCTGCGATGTTTGGTGTAGCCGCAATTATTTTCTCAATGGCTAAAGTATGGGGCGCGATTTTACTCATCAGCGTTATTTTAATTGCGATTGAGTTATTCGTAGAGATCATTGGGCTAGCAGGTAAAAACTATCGTCCGCTACTCAATATTGTTCGTATTTTTAACAAGTAAACTAAAAGGCTCGCACTGTTCAATTGAACAATGCGAGCCTTTTTCTTATGCTTTTCTAAATTTACGTGTAGATTTACGAATGAACTCTTTAAACTCTTCAATGCCGAACACCCAATAGGTTACGAACACCGTCACAAAGAATACAACGACACCTACGATAAAGGTTAGCCATTTATAATCAAATACTAAAAACTCACTTGCTAAATAAACAATCAACGTAATAATCACAAATGGTAGCCACGCACGGTAGTAGCTTGACTCCTTCGCAAATAGACCAAACTTTAAGCCGTACTTAAAGTATGCATACGCTACTAACATTATATAGTTGATGACCGCACTCACTAATGTACCCCATGCAATAGCACTAGGTCCGTACTTATCAACAAATAACATCATAATTAAAATGTTAATACCAAGTACGTTAATGATACTAAATACAACTGGTGCAATTGAGTCACCCTTCGCATAATAGAAGCGCGTAATATACATATTCGCAGCTAAGAAATACATCGCTAGCACAAAAATCGCTAAAATCGGTGCTGTCAGTGCTGTCGAATTTTTGTCAAAGTTACCATATTCAAAAACAACTTGAACGAGGTTTTCGGAATAAAAGTAAGAGAATACTGTGACAGGTAATAATAGTAACAATAAATAGTGTAAGCCTTTTGAGTATAGTGTGCGAATACCACTAATATCCTTTTCGGCCTCCTTACGACTTAAAATCGGGTAAATAACTGTCGTAACCGCGGTAATTAAAATCGCCTGCGGGAACTGCATCAAGCGCGAGGCATAGTTAACAGCTGAAATCGCACCATCTGATAAACCTGTTGCAAATAAACGCTGCAGTAATGCGTATAGTTGGATTGTTGCACCACCAATTACCATTGGTAACACCATCAACCAGAGTTGCTGAGTGGATAAGGTGTGCTTAAAGGATATGCCAACAGGGTGTGTCTTTAATCGGCGATAGCCAATAATTAAAAAGAACACCATAATAGCCGCACTCACTAAAGCACTAATACCATAACCTACTGCGCCTACAAAATAAGACAGCACAACAGCAATAACTAAAAAGCTCGCATTATAAATTAAAATCGCAAAACTTGATAAATGGAACTTGTCGTTTACATTAAGTAAACCACTATACCACGAAGAAAGTACGAGTAAGACTGAAGACGGCATCATCCAATAAAACAGTTGCTCTGTTAGTGTTAAAAGCTCGCCTTCCATTTCCTGTTTACCTTGGTAAAATAACTGAAGTAATGAATCTGTGAAGAACATCATAACTGCTGTTAACAGCGTGGTTGTAATCAACACTATCGTAAAGGATTGCTTTACAAATAGCGCTCTATCTGTCGTTTCACGATTGTAAATCGAAATAACCGCCGTGGTGAACGCACCACCTACCGCTAAATATAAAAAGTTAGGGATGGTGTACGCTGTAAAAATACTATCTGAGTAATTTGTCGAACCATATTGGAAGCCAATCACCATTTCACGTAGGAAACCAAAAATACGGGCTACAATATTAATGACGGCTACTGCACCTACAATTTTGAAAAATTTGTTCATTGGTTTCGACCGCCTTTAGCGGCAGCCTCATAAATTTGCTGCAAGCGCATGACGATATTTTTTTCATCATGTAGTGTCAGCACATCCTGTACGGCACGCTCATTATAATAATCTTCTAGCGGCACATTTAAGGCACGCTTCATTTCCTGTGCGAGTGCTGTTGCATTACGTGGTGGTACGAGATGCCCTGCACCATAGCCTAATAACGAAACAAGCCCACCTACTTCACTAGCAATCACCGGTGTCCCCGTTGCTAATGCCTCTAGTGCTACTAATCCAAAGCCTTCTAAGTGCGATGGCAAAACAAAAACATCGCTTCGCTGTAACCATTGTACAAGCTCAGTTTGTGGCAATGGATCAATAAAAGTAACATCCTCATCAATAAATGGTTTTAGACGCTTGTAAAATTCTTGATCGCGTCGTGCGCCAATAATCGTAAGCTTTACAGGTCGATCACCTTTTGTTTTCACCATTTGAAAAGCCTGTACAAGCTCCTCTACACCTTTTTGTTCAATGACATTACCAATAAATAAATAATGGAAAGGCTCATCATTCGTTACTATAGCTTTTGGTGCTGGCTTAAACACTTCACGGTTTACACCCATACTAATGACAGAGATTTTTTCCTTTGGTACAGAAAAATCCTGTTCAATTTGTTCAGCTAATACGGGACCAACTGCAATGACATGCTCACTGCCTGCCAAAATTGTTTCGGTCCAACTAAATAAACGCGAGCTTTTACGCGCCATACGCTCAATATCGCCACCGTGTGCTGTTACTACATAAGGGATGCCAAATAAACGCTTAATCATTAACGCTAGCATACCTGATGGAAAGGCATAGTGTGCATGTGTGACTTGCACAGTTTTACGATGCTTAAAGCCCTGTCTAAGTGCTGTTAGTCCCCACTTAGTATACTTTAACAATACGTTCTTCTTGCCTGTCGCAGGATTGTCGTTAACCGCTGTTACAACCTCAAAGCCCGCTTCTCGCAATGCTTCTACCTGATTTTTCACGAAAATGCCAAAGGATAAATGATTGTCGGTAGGATACATGTTGCTAATGACTAAAATTTTCTTCATAGCTCCTTCACCGCCTCTTTCATTAATTGTTTCCCCTTCATGGCTTCGCTGTGAATATGATTAGCAATTTGCTTTGTTTCAATAATAAGATTATCCCAGTCGCCAAACATCTCACTGATGCGTCTTGCTACAATTGCATCATCTCGTGCGATGTCTTCCATTGATAGGCAACGATGTGATGCGTTAACAAGTGACATAAAATCACGCACCTTGACATGATACGAAATGGCTAACACAGGTGTTTCAGCATCTGTTGCTAAAATCAACGAGTGTAGCCGCGTACCAATGACAATATCCTGCTCCCCTACTACCTCAAGCAAACGTTCTGGGTATAAATTTTCATCTAAAATAGAGACACGCTCTTTATAACGCATCTTTTTTTGAATATCCTTTGTCACCGTTACATCCTGTGGATACTTTGTCGCAAAAAATGTAATATCTACATCTTGTTGCTCTACTAGGCTATCAATATTTTTTGCCATACTTGTCGTATAAACATCGTATTTTTCGATATTACCCTCAGGCCAGTAGTTGGCATTATAATAAGGCACAGCCGAAATACCAATCTTGCGCGGCTTTTTGGCATAATGCGTACGCTCCTGTTTAAGCGTAAATGCAGGATCACCAATTACCTCTACATCCTTCTTGACGCCAATCTTTTTAAGCAGTTCCTTAGATTCGGGATCACGTACCGAAATATTTGCGGCGTAGCGACACATCACCTTAATAATGGTGCGCCCCATAAATGTATCGAGCGGACCTGCACCGCAACCATAAACGATATAAGGAACGTTACTATTTTTTGCCATCATTGCATAGGCACCGTATAAATGAGCTTCTCTGCGATAAAAGTCCATTAAAATACCGCCGCCCCCAATGATAAGTAAATCAAACTGCGACACATAACGCTTATTATTCTTATACGTATGAATAAATGTTTTATATAATTTATTCTTCCTATAATATAGCGGATAACTTTTGACACCGTAGCGCTCGGATGTTTGCTGCGTATTGTTACTAAACACAGTGATGTCTTGGTCATCAACAGGAAATACTTCTTTAACCTGTTGAATAATGCTATATAGAATAGACTCGTCACCGTTGTTATCATTGCCGTAGTTGCCTACAATACCTATTCTCATTCCACTACATCCTTTTATTTTAATTAAGGTTGATTATACCATACATAATAAGAGCTGCCTTTATGAACAAAGGCAGCTTTTTAATTATTTTTCCATATTGATTGCCTTATAAACAAACAAGCCAAAGTGCATACGTGTGATAGCTGTTGTTGGTTTAAATGTACCATCACCATAGCCCGTTGTAATATTATGTGCCGCCATTTTTTGCACGTGCTCATAATACCAATCATCTTCACTTACGTCGCTAAAGTCTTTTGCCACGCCGTCAGTTAGCTCAAAGCCTAGGCTAATCATTTTTGCCATCTGTGCACGTGTAAGCGTACCTTTAGGATTAAATTTGCCATTTGAGCCCGAAATAATACCAGCGTTAGCTAAGGCTGCAATTTCTTTATAGTAAGCATGTGTTGTTGGTACATCCGCAAAGTTCGGGTTTTCTATCGTTGATGTATCAAGTTGTAACACTTTACTTAAAATCAGTGCTGCGTGCTCACGGCTTAATGATTGGTTTGGTCTAAAGCTACCATCACTATAACCATTAATAATTTTATTATCTGTTAAATACGCAAGTTCCTTTTCGTAGGTATAATCTACAGGAATGTCCGTAAATAGTCCTTGCTTTTTAACCGTAACATTTGCAGCTACCTGTTTATTGCCTAGTTTAGCAATTACTTGTCCTGATGCCCCTGGTGTACGTGCAGTAAATGTACCGTTGCTTGCCACACCACCAATATCACCTGTTGTTGACCATTCAATCGCGCTTTCATCATACGCAATCTTTTGTCCATTGTCGTCTAATACATTGACGACATTAAATTTAACTTGTTGCCCCTCACTCATCGTAATCGCGCTTGGCTGTACGGCCATTGTTGTAGGGCCTGCTAGTGTCTTTACTGGGAAGGACTCGACTTGTGTACCATTATGGTATACAAAGATGCGGTCATCACCAGCAGTTGTTGCCTTATAGCTTGTGCCATTAATTGCGAGCGTACCATTTTGTGATGATAAGGTGATACCTTTATCATGCGGCAAGCGATTATAGTTTTTGTCAAAAACAGCGCTTACTTTAACGGATGAGCTAGCACCTACTACTAATGGTATATCTTTGTCGATTTCCATCCACGCACGGCTACCCGCGCCTGTTGGCTCTTTAGAAACAGCCTGTAAAATTGTTGAAACTTGACGCTGTGCATTGCCTGCATTTGATGGCAAGTTAGCAAGCTCAATACGGCTATCAAATGATAAGCGATTACGTACTGCCATTGTCGTTGAACCACCGCCATCTAAATTAATTGCCGACTCCATGCCAAGCTTTACTAAATAATTTGCGAGCTGTGTCATATTCATACCTTTACTATGCCACTGACGGCCATCAATCGTAATTAAATGAACTTGTTTACCACCATTACTAGTTGCGACAACTGTGCGTGGTGCTGTCTCACGTGCACGTGGGCTTGAGCTGCTCATCATGACATACGGTTTGCTATCACGCACAAGCATTGGACCGCTCGCAATAATATAATCTGCGCCGTGCCATTTCGAGTCAATTTGGAAATTGGCCGTCATCTCGTCACCAACTTGGATATGTTTGTACTTATTAAACCAATCAGAGCCTTGCAGTGACACAACAAAACCCGTGCGCGGAATCGTTAAGCGTTGCTTTGAACCATACGGCTTAATTTGTGTTACTTTACCTGTTAAGGTTTGACCAAAGTAGTTAGAGCTAATCTCCTTACCTGTATCTACGACAATCTCAAAGCCGTACTCATTTGTATCAGTATAGCTTTTATAAAACTGCGGAGTATAAATAATAGATTCGTAAATATTACGTTGACGGTTCATACCTGTAATTTCATTTGTGACACCGCCACTCGTTAAACTCACTTTAAAATCAAAGAAATCAATAAGCCCCTTACCTGATTTATCAATACCAAATGCTGTTGGTACATTTAAATACTCGTCAGAGCCCTTGGATACAACGCCACCGTTAACAATCGTATTTTTATACGCTAATAAAAATAACGGAAAGCCCTCTGCCATATTAAAGAAGCCCGCATTAATAGCACCTGCTACACGATTGCCATCACGTGAGTTACGCGTTGCAAGTGAAGTTGTTGTTTCCTTACCATTAATACGCGTTGGTAAGCCAAGTTGCACCTCAGTTTTACCTGGTGTAACGTCAACCGCAATATGATTAATATATTGCTGACCATTATCGTAATATTTGTATTGTTTATATTGAATGTCCTCTGCGAGAGGATATTCCTTTTCAGTGGACTGAAATGCAGACGCACTAATGGGACTAGCTAGCACAAACGCACTTGCGACAACGGACAACATCTTCGAAAACGTATTCATTTTTTCTACTTCCTTCCTTTCTTAGACACACTACTATTTACACTAACAAACTCTACTTGCAATTGCTATATTACAATTATGGCAATTTGTTTATATTACGATTGCAATGTGTCATTCGCGTTAAATCGTATGTTACTATTAAAGTAATTATATATTGGGAGGGTTTTGTTTGAAGAAATTTAGTAATTACTTCTTCACATTCGTTTTATTACTTGGTTTTTTGGCGATTGGTAGTACATCCGCAAAAGCTGCTACGGTCAACTCACACACAGAGGGGATTAATTATTTAATTAATATTAATGCGTTATCGCCTTCTACTAACACAACGTCACCTGTCACGCGCGCACAATTTGCTTCATTCATTACAAAAAGTTTAAACCTAACAACAGAGGGCGATGCTACTTTTACCGACGTAGCTAAAGATGCTACAAACTACAGCGATATTAGTAAAGCTGTTGAGGCTGGCATTGTTACAGGCTACACGGATAACACGTTCAAACCAAACGAACCTATCTCACGTGTCCATATGGCGGTTATGCTTAACCGTATGCTCGAATACAAAAAAGTTCCGCTAAAAACAGCACCACTAGCCTTTGAAGACGCTGATAAAATTTTAGCTGACTATCAAGATGCAGTAGCTGTTGGCGCTGCACTTAACATTATCCAAGGTAAAAAAGGTTACTTTATGCCACAGGACAACGCAACGATTGCACAAGCTGCAACATTTATTGTTCGTACTGTAAAGGTTATTGACCCAAAACTTGAAGTACCTGAAGTTAAGCCAAGTGAAAAACCTACACCACCTCCTGCAATTACAGGTAAGTATGTAGTTAAAGAAGTACAGCATGGTCAATTAATCGCTAAATCAAGCTTCCCTACATTAACTGAAGCACGTGCAGCGATGGCAAATGCTAATCAAGTCGTAACACTTAACAACCGTATCATCGAAATGAAATCAGGATTTGCTGTTACAAATAAATACATCCCATACCGTTCACAAACAATTAATGATCAGTTAGCAGTAGCCGAAAACACAGAGCTAGAATTTATTAGTAGTGATGGTGTTAATGCTAAAGTAAGTCTTTCAGGTCAAATCGGTACAGTAAGTTTAAATGATGTTACACTTTATCCATTTTCATTAGCTAAAGGTCGTGCGTATTATGCTAACGTTAACGGCGAGCTAACACATTATTTATACAAACACTCAGCTAACCAATACTACGCTTCATATACGATTGGTAAAGCACCAGACTTCATGAAGCCTGGCGAGCGCTATTATAGCTGGAACGGCATGAACTTTACAGGCGGCGGCACTACAGCCGAAGCATATAACTACTATCAATTTTTACCTGCACGTACAAAAACAAACTACACTGCAGCTGAGCTAGATGCTTACATTATGACAATGCTACGCTCTTTAGATGCTAGCGGCGGCATTTGGGTAAACGGTGCTCAACAAAAAAATATTGCATCACGCAGTAAATTAATTGGTCTTGGTGAGCCATTAAAACGTATTGAACAAAAATACCAAATTAACGCAATGCTTATCCTATCATTAGCACAACACGAAAGTGCCTACGGTATGAGTAAGCATGCACAAGAGTTAAACAATTTATTTGGTCTGTATGTTTATGATACAAACCCACTTAATAAAAAGTTCAATTCAATTGAAGCTAACATTGATGAGCTTGTTAATAAGTTTTTACAACCTAACTACTTAACACCAACAGGCCCTTACGCTAACGGTGGTGCTGTAGGCTCTAAAGCAGTTGGTTTTAATATGAAATATGCTTCTGATCCATTCTGGGGTGCAAAAATTGCAGGTCACTATTACCGTGCCGAAAAAACAATGGGCTTTAAAGATGCTAACCAGCCTTACACGCTTGGCTTAACAACATCTGCCCTACCTGTTCGTACAGTAGCAACAATGAACAACAACACACCATTCTTCACATACAAACGCGCTGGTATGCCAGTAGCGATTACTAGTGATAATATTGCTGACTGGTACGAAGTGCTGTCAGACAAACTTCACTCAGCACCAATCTACGCACCAAAAGCAAATGTACGTATTATCCCAACAACAAAATAATACACAAAAGCCTTTGAAATCAAATTGATTTCAAAGGCTTTTTATTAGTTACGAATATCAAATTTAATGCGACCTGTTGTATCAGGCGTTTTAATAATAGCGGACGCTAATATCACAAAGCCTAGCATCAACACAAAGATTAAATCAAGTAACCCTGTGTGCATAGATACGGTAAACATCGTAATAACAAATGCATAAGCCACCGTATGGAAGCTGTGCATACCTGCTTGCTTCACTTTATTATAAACGAGCGATACAATCGCACCATATAATAGGAAGCCTAATGCTACTAGTAAGTACCCACCATCTAAAAATAGCTGTCCAATAAATGTTGGCGTTGTTGTGCGGTTAGGACGTGTAATAAACTTACCATCCTCTACACTTAATGAGTTAACAACTTCTGTTACTTTCATACGTGGTGATACTTGCTCACCTGGGAGTACTGTACTAAAGACACCCGCATGGATTTCGCCACCAAGGTAACCCTCTTTATCGGTATACTCAATAATTTTACTTAATACAATATGTCCTGTTACACTCTCACCATTTAAACCACGAATCCATTTTGGTGTTAAGTTAACTTGTTGTTCAACCGTTAATAATTTTTCTTTTTCTTCTTCTTTCATTTCACTAATATCAGGCTGATCGCGATTGTTAAACTCCTTCGTTGTATCCTCTGTTACAACACGTAGGAAACCAAACATAGAGAATAAAATACCTACGATTAATAAGAAGCTTAAGAACCATGATAGCTTAATACGCTGAACCGTATAATGGAACACAATAATCCCTGTAAATAACATTAAAATTAATGGCGTGCGGTAACCCATTAATAGGAATAAGAACATAATAACAGCAAATGCTGCTGCATAAACAATTGCCTTCTTCCAAGTCATGCTTGTTTCTTTTACCATGCGGTAAGAGAGCAATAATAATGCCCCGTACCATAGTAAATGGCTAAAGAACATTAACTTAGGATTTAAACCACGGCGTACGGATTCGTCTGAGATCCCTAAACCATTTTGTACAATCATAAAGCCATAAGCTACAATACCAATGACCATTAATGCCACAATAAAGTGCACAACATATTTTCCTAACGCTGCAAGGCCAAATGTAGGAAATGTCCACCCTTTTTTATCTACAATATAAACACCAATATAATAAAATAGTAGCGCTGTAATTACAGCGGGCCAAATCGAATAAGAAATATTAAATAATTCAAATCGATGGAAGTCAAATAAACTTGTAAAGAAATACAATACTAAAATAAATGGTAAAAAGAAATACGGAGAAAATGTATCAATCTTGTTCATCTTCGCCAATGTTGATTTTAAATAACTCATGTTTTTCACATCTTATGTAGATGTGCTACCTCCTCGCAGCTTAAAATTTATCGCTTCGTACTTAAACTCACAAAACTTTTTTCATTATAACACATATTGTAAGACCTATACGATACCTTATATTTTCATGCTATAATAGGTCTGTTCTAAAAAATCCCATATTGGAGGAAGTTTATGAAGAAATTATCAATTGCTTTATTTGTTGTACTCATGTTCTCATTTTTACCAACTGCTAATGCTAGCGCAGAGAAGATTGGTATTATGTTTTCTGAGAGCAGCGAAAAATACGCCAACACAACACATCCTGGTGGAGAATTTACTAGCCCTAACACTGATCGTGTACAAACCGTGTATCCGAAGGTAGATTACAGCTCAACACTAGACAAAGAGCTTAAAGCTTACCACATGTATAAACAAATGGGCTATGACGTAGAAAAGGTTTCGGAAAGTATGTTAAGCGATGTTACTACCTTGACGAAATTTGATGCTATTGTGTTCCCGTATACTGTAATGATGAACCACCAACAACGCGAATCATTAAAAGCGTATGTCCGTGCAGGTGGCGGTGCAGTATTTGCATTCCAAACAGCTCGTAATGAAGGGGCTCATTTCCCTAAAGCTGGACAGCCAGACGTATCACCACTTATTTTCCACACTGACTCTTGGATTTTTGAGTGGGATAATTTAACTGAAGTTTTCCAATCTCGCTTTATTGATGATGTTGTATTAGGAAATGCTACTGTAACAGCTGGTAACAGCACACACCCTATCGTAGCAAATGCACAAGCTGAGCTAGGACGTAAGCTAGCAATGACCGACACATCACACAACTGGGTAGAAATCATTAAACCTTGGCAAAACAAAAACAATAATATCCAACCTGTATTATTCTTTTCAAAATATGATTATACTGATAAGTCTGCGACAATGAACGCTGATACGTATGGTGCAGCACATGCCATCCAATATGGTAAAGGGCGCGTTGTGCAAATCGGCTACAAAATCATGGACTATATTCATGTCGAAGCAAACGATAATTGGGAAGACAACTCAAAAGGTTTAGCCTTCAACGACAAAAAAGGTAATGAAGATGCTAAAGCATTTATGAAGTCTTCATTAAACTGGGTAAAAGCACCAAACCAAAGCAACAACAAACGTCAATACAACCTATCACTTTATACAGACGGTCTCCAAGCTTATGTATCACCACGAGGCTTTGTTTACCGCTCAACAGCTACTGTAAAAAATAATGGTAATGTACCCGCACGTGGTACATTAAAAGTAGAAGTGCTAAACAGTAATGGTAAAGTTGTAGGTACAAGCCATCAGCGCTACTTGCCAGGTCTTGCTGCAGACGCTACTGAAAATAATGCAGATAAGCGTGACGTAAGTAAGCACCACGAAAAATTTGAAATTTACCTTCAAGGCTTACCTGCTGGTGTTTATACAGTACGTACAAGCTTTACAGAAGGTCGCCTTGACCAAAAAACGGTAGGCTTTAAATTTAAAACAATGGCTGAAGTAAAAACATTCCATTACGCTGGTGGTAACACGCATGCGCGCTTTAATAATGTACCAATGTTCCGCGACGTATCACAAAGTGGCGGCGCTTATTATGATATTAAAAACTTACATGCCCTTGGTGTTGTAACAGGTTATAGCGCTACAACATTTGCACCAACAAAAACAATTACACGCACACAAGCTGCTACAATGGTTTTACGTGCACTAGGCGTATCACCTTCAAGTAGTGCTAACTTAAATGTTAGTGACTTACAACGTGGTCAATATGGTTACGATGTATTAGCTACTGCAGCACAATATGGCATCGTATCTCCACAAAATGGTCGCATTAATGCCAACGCTCCTATGACACGTGGTGATATGGCACAAGCATTAGTGAGTGGCTTTAAACTTGTTGGCCCACATACTCGAACATTTACAGATGTACCATCTACACATCCACAACATAACGCCATTCAAACATTGGCAGCTCTAGACATTACAACAGGTTACCAAGATAATTCGTTCCGCCCTAATAATGCGGTAACTCGTCAAAACTTTTCACAATTTGTTAACCGCACATTATTTAATCAAGCTAAGTAAAAAAGAGCTCATCGCCTAATCGCGATGAGCTCTTTTACTGTCGTATTATTGTTTTGAGTAGTATTGAACGATACCTTGGTAAATTGACTCTGCATAAATTTCTACATATTTATCAGAAACTAATTTAGCACGGTCGCTATCATTTGAAATGAAGCCAAGCTCAACTAATACTGCTGGAATGATAACATTGCGTGTTACGTAGAACGGTGCAGTTTTAATACCGCGGTTATACATGTTTGCATTGTTAACAATTTGTGTATTAATAAACGTTGCTAAGTCATGATCTTCTTTGTACATATCGCCCGCTGAAACGCTGTAGTATGTTTCAGTACCATGTGCATTTTGTCCAGAGAATGAGTTAACGTGTACACTTACAAAGATTTCTGCTTCGTTACGGTTAGTGAAGTCTACGATTTCACCTAACTCAAGGAATTTGTCTGTCGTACGTGTTTGGCGCACATCAGCACCTGCTGCACGTAATTTTTGGCCTACTAAATTACCTACTTTTAATACGATTGATTTTTCATTATAACCATTTGACACAGCACCTGGATCTTTACCGCCATGACCTGGGTCAATTACGATAATACGATTTTGTAATGGTAAGCCGTTTTGGTTTAATAATTTTAAATATGATTTGTATACCCATGCTGATTGGCCATTGTAGTTAATGTTAGCCCAGTAGCCAGAAATTTTATTAACTGCTACACGTTGACCCATGCGTAATTGACCAACTTGTTTTGATTGGTTGTTAGCTTGTGCACGTACATTAACATAATCCACTGTTACACGACCTACTGTTGAAGTTGGTCCTGCTGTTGGTGGTGTTGGCTGTACAGGTGTAATATCTGTTGTACTATTAGCTACAATGTAACCTGGTACATTTTTATAAGCAACTTGGTAGTAACCATCTTTACTTGTATAAACATCTAATTCAGTACCTTTTTTAATTACACCAACTTGTGTAATTTTTTTGCTTGAAGAAGAAGCATCAAAGTATAGATTTAAATCTTGGTTAGCTTTTACTTTTTTAGTCGAAACGCCTAATGGCTCGCGTGTTGTAGCATCTACATACGCTACGTTATTTTTTTGAATATAACCAAACTCACCATTGTACGTAATTTTTAACCAGTCATCTTGCATATCATAAACGGCTAATTTACCACCTGTATTAACATTACCCATCACTTTGCTATTAACTTTAGTTTCTGCATAAATTGGTGCAGCTTGTGTTGTAGAACTCACAATTGCAATTACTTCTTTTGGATCTGGCTTCTCAGCTACGTTTGTTTCACCTTTTACAGGTAACTCTAAACGGAAATCCTCAGAGCTTGCACGTGCTACAAATGAAGAAAATTGTGCGCGTGATAATGTATTATCAGGCTTAAAATTCATAGCGCGAATCGCTAAACCATTATAATACACTGTGTTAATTGATGTTGCATACTTATGATTGGCTGTTACATCACTAAAAATTGTATCTTCGCCTTCAAAATCACTTGTATCTAAATCAAATGCTTTTACTAAAGCATAGCTCATTTCGCCACGTTTAATCGCTTCGTGTGGGAAGAACTTTTGCCCTTTTTCTACTTCGAAGTAACCTAATTCAACGGCACGTTCGATATAAGGAATGTACTCACTTGTAGCTTCTACGTCTGTAAAGCTTGACTCTGTTGTATCTGCTGGGTTTTGACCGCTAGCAATAACTAACATTTTAGCTACTTGCGCGCGTGATACTTTGTTATTTGGTTTAAAGATAGCGAAACCATCTTCACCTGTATACCCTTTAATAACACCTTTACCTACTAAATACTCAATTTCCTTGTGAGCTCCGTGTGACTCACTTACGTCTGAAAATGCTCGACTTGCTTGTGTGCTCATAGCTGCTGTGAAGAAAGCTGCCATAGTAACTGCGATAATTGCAATGTAACTTATCATTTTACGCCACAAAACAAATTCCTCCTCTCGTTGTTCACCTATTCTATTATTATCCAAAATCCAAGGTTGTCTGAGTTAGCTATTTTCATCTCTACGTAAACAACACTTCCTTTTCACAAATAAAAGGGGGTTTTGCATATTGCAACCCCACCCCTCCCATTAAAACTGTTTATACAATTATCACTGTTGTTGAACTATTACTTCACTGAACGCTCAATAAACAGTTTTAAGTGATCTTTAGTTAAGTTATCGTTAAGACCAAAGCTACCATTTGTTTTACCTGTAGTAATTTCATTGTTAGCTAATGTGCTAACATATGAGAATGCCCAATGGTCAGCTGGCACGTCTGTAAATGTTTTAACTTCGCCTTGATCTTGTAAACCAAATGCAATTGTTAAAGCTTTAGCTGCTTGTGCACGTGTAATTAATGAAGAAGGATTAAATTTACCTTCAGCATCACCTGAGAAGATACCTGCTTTACGCGTTGCTTCGATAGCACCTGCATACTCATGAGTAGGCTTTACATCTTTAATTTGTGTGCTATCTACGATTGGATCAGAAGTATCTAAACCTAATGCTGTTGCAATTTGGTAGGCTACCTCACCGCGTGTAGCGTATTTAGCTGTGTCAATTGAAGCTTCTTTTACTTCTTCAAAGTTTGTGATACGTTTAGCGCCTGCATAACGGCTACCCCAATAGTATGGGTCGTTGATGCTTGCGTAGCTAACGCCTTGGCTTGTGCCAGAGTGAATCATTTTGCCGTTACCTACGTAAATACCAACGTGGCTTAAGCTTCCTGGACCTGCTGTATTAAAGAAGATTAAATCTCCTGTTTGTAAGTTGCTCTTTGAAACGCTTGTACCACGAGCGTGTTGATCCCAAGTTGTACGTCCGATATTAATACCCATATCTGAGTAAACACGTTGTGTGAAACCTGAGCAGTCAAAACCTGCTGTAGTAGTACCGCCCCAACGGTAAGGAATGCCTTGATACTTATTAGCTTTTTGGATTAATTCTGATGGTGATGCAGCCTCTGCTGTATTATCTTCACCTGGTGCTGTTGTAAATAGCATGAATGCTGCGAATACTGGTAATAACCACTTTTTCTTCATCTTGTTAATGTTCCCCTCTCGACTAATAAATTATTATATGAACGAATTTTATATTTTGCTGTGTTATGCGGTCTCTCTTTGACCTGTATATAGACTATCATAAATAAACACCGAATTACTTTTCAATTGTGTAACGCTTAAAAAAGGGCGACAAACGTTATTAAATCAACGTTTGTCGCCCTTTTTTATTTTTTCACACTCTATGTTTATACCCGTTTGTAACACTGTTGTAACATTGTAATAGTTATTTTCGACGTTTTTCTCATAAAATCCAACAAATCTCCTAACTCATTCCCCTTTTATCTACCTGCAAAATGCTGAACCCAATAAAAATTACCATCTTCATCCTGAGCAATCGCTACACCAATACGTGTGTAATGCTCATTTAACATGTTTTTACGATGCCCTGGCGAGTTGATCCACCCAAGTACGGTATGCTTTGGCGTAGCAAAATAGCGTGCAATATTTTCACCAAACCCTACAAATTGATAATCAAAAATCGTAGCCATATCCCATGGTTGCCCATAGCTTGGTGAGTAATGTTCAAAATAATTGTTTTGAATCATATCATTCGCTTTGACAATAGCAATTTGTTCAAGTGAGCGATCATAGTGTAATGGTGGCAAGTTTTGCTGTGCACGATAAGCATTTGTTAAATTGGCAATTTCAATTGCCCACTCACGTGAATAGTTAACAGTTGGTAGCATAATTTTATTTAGGTAATCATAAACTGCTCGGTAGTCTACATGCTCTTTATAATCAATAGCACGCTCCATAATTACGGCTAGCTGTGCACGTGTTACATAACGCTCTGGATAAAAATGTTGTAAAGAGACTCCGCTCATAATGTCTGCTGAAGCAAGCGCACCAATATAATTATAAGACCATGTATTTTTTGTAACATCCGCATATGTTAAACAGTGAGGTGTATTATATTCCATTTCATTAGCGATAGCTACCATCTTTGCAACATGGCTACGACGTAAATATTTATCGCCATTAAAATGCGTCGTATTTTGTAGAGCACCTACAGCTGTCAAACGCTTTACTGCTTCGTAATGAGGCATCTTGTCTGTAACATCTTTAAAAGCAAGCGGGATTGTAGGTACTTCGCGATCAATTAATGTTGCAATAACTTCGCTTGCCTCTTCTCTAGTAGCAAAAGCTTCTGGTTCAAAGAAATCACTCTCGCGCTTTAAATAGCCACCCGCAACTAAACGATTAATCGCGCTATACGCCCAATGCTCTGGCGGTACATCTTCATATTCCTTTGCTTGCACAGTCATTGTGCTCCCCATAAACATAATTAGTAGCATCATACCAACAGTTTCTTTAACATAACGTTGTACTTTCATTCCATCCCCCTGGCTAAAAAAAGAGCTATCTGAGTTGTCCGCAGATAGCCTTTCTTCTATTATAGTTGTTTTAAATAATCTTCTAACATAAAGGCGTTATGAATTAAACGTCGTTGCTCAGACGTTAAAGCATCGTATGCTTTTTGTGCGGCTAGCACTTGTTTTTCAAAGTTCGGCGAATCCTCATCAATACTCGTAATCAAGTCAATCACTTTGCGAGCAGCTGTAACATCCTTATTTGCTTTATCAAGCTTATCATAATTAATAATATGCTTGCGTAACGCCGTTGGTAAGGATACGTAGGCTGCTTGTGCATCTTCTACCATTGTAAAGTAATCGGAAGATGTTGGTGAAATACGTGCAATGGTTTCCATAACTTTATCCAACGTTGCACGCTGTGCCTCTGCCTCAAGTAACTTATTATAGTTAGAGACGCGTTGCTTATCTGCACTACTTAATTGATTATACTCTTTACGCACTAATTGAACGAGACCAAAATAGTTAGGGTCTGATGGCTTAAGTGCTTCAATTTTATCATGTACCTTAATAACATCTGTTAATGTTAAAAATACTTTTGCATTATAAACATACTTACGTTGTGTACCATCAAGCTTGTCATAGGCATTCATTACAATTTGATATTGTTTAGCCATATCTCTAGCAGTAAAAATAGCATCAATTTTATTTACAACATCCTGTACAGGTTTTGCTATTTTCTCTTGGGCTTGTAGTAAGGAATAATTTTTTACAGCGCGTTTACGCTCTGCAGAAAGCCCATTGTAAATATTACGTGCTGTTTGTACATTTTTTAAATAGTCTTCGGCTGGTGAGTTAGGTAATGAAGCTATTAGCTCATCAATATCAGAAGCACTCGCAATATTTTTTTCGGCCTCTAGTAAAATGTCTAAGTTTGGTACAAGCGCCTTACGCTCATCATCTAACGCATTGTAAAGCGCGCGTGATTTTTCGGTATCGTCATGGTACGTTTTGCTTGCAGGTTTAATTTTACTAATAAGCTCTGTCACCTTAGCTACAGGCTCATGATATTGCAACCAATCGTAATTGCTCACTAAAGTTCGTTGTGTACGGTCGAGCTTGCCATAGGCGTTACGTGCCGCTGCTGTATCTTTAATGAAACTATCCATCTCAGGATCAATGCGTTCAATTAACACCATTGTATTTAATACAGGCTTTACTGCTCGCTCATGCACTGTTAACTCTTTTTGATTGCTAACGAGGCGTTTTTGTTGTGAAGAAAGACGGTCAAACGCTATGCGCGCTGCTGTTAAACGCTTCATATAGTCCTCGTGTTTTGTATCCGCGATTGCCTCATCAATAAGTGTAATTACCTCTGCAGCTTGCCCAAGTTGTTGCTCAGCCTCTACTAGTAAATCAAGATTAGTAATAAGCCCCTTCTCTAGTTCGGTTAATGCTTCATACGCTTTGCGTAAACGCTCTACATCCTTCGCAAAAGTTTTATTTGTAGGCTTGAGCGCAGCAATATCACCAATTAAATAAGCAACTGGCTCCACGCTTACTAAATCTTTGTAGTTTGTAACACGCGCCTTCGATAGCGGTGTTAAATTATCATACGCCTTACGCGCTGCTGTCACACGCTTAGCATAATCACGGTAACCTGGATCTAAGTTTTGAATTAACTGTACTACTTTAATAACTGCTTTATTTTCACGCTCAAAATTCGTTAAAACTTTACCATTTTGTACAAGGCGTTTGATATTGCTATCCATCGCTTTATACTCTGTACCCAGTTTCGCTACTTCTTCTACCATTTTTTCAGGTGGCGTATTTTCAAGCGCCATAATACGTGTATCCATATCATCTGCCGCTTTAATAAAGCCCTCAGCCTCTAACAGTTTGCCGTAGTTAAATACTTTAGCTTGATGTGAAGACTGCAATGCATCATACGTTGTTCGCAAGGTTTTCGTATCTTCACGGAAAGTTTTTGTAGTAGGGCGTAGTTTATTTAATGCTTCGATAATATCGCTATAAATTAAGGCTTCTTCGATAAAGGCGTAGTTAGTAACATAGGCCTGCTGTACAGTTGGTAACTTATCGTAAGCACTCTTAGCAGACTTTACTTTGCTAGTGAAGTTTTTAGCGCCTTCGTCAATAGTATCAATCATATCAATCACGCGTAACACAGCCTTATAGTCCTTTTCGTGGGTCGCTAAGTCTTTGCTATTGACTACTACTTTACGTGCTGACGTTGGCAAATCATTATATTTAGCTCGCGCTTCAATCATTGTCTTAATATAGGTAGTCTTATCACCTTTAACTAATGTATCAAGTGAGTCAATCAACTTAATAACATCTGCCGCTACCTTTTTTTCGTCCTCCATTACACTAATTTGGTTATCTAATTGTGTAATGCGTTTGGCAGTCGCTTCTTTAAGATTGCCTTCAGCTATATCATTTTTTAATTCGCTATGCATCTGACGTAATTTTTTCAATTCATTTGCATAATCGTAATGTGTTGGTTTGAGCTTGCTGACAGCTTGATCAAGTTGTGCAAGCGGTACAAACGTTGCTAAGCGATTGTTATAAGTTAGTAATGCTTGTTCAGCTGGTGTATATTTTTCTACATTTTTTTGCGCACTTAATGTTTTTGTAGCAAATGATTTATCTGCTGGGTGCAGTGCTTCTAGTTGACTATCTAATTTTTCTAGCGCTTTAATTTGACGCTCCCATGTGCTTAAATCCTTTGCGTTAGCAACTAGACGTTGTGCCTCCTTATCTAACTTTTCGAAATCAGCACGTGCTGCTTGTACCGCATCAATAGAAGTAATAGCCGCAATAGCCTTTTCTACGGCTAGCACGTCTTCTAGTAATTGTTGTTGGGCTCCGATTATTTCGAGTGCACGGTCTACTTCAATTTTATTACGTGGTGCTGTAATGCTAGCACCAAGCTTCGCTAAATCGTCTACTTGTGTACGGTATTCAGGTTTGTTAGAAGGACGTAACTTTGCAACTTCCTCAATAAAGGTTGCTTCATTAACAAAAGCATCTAGCTCCACCTTATCAATTAAGCCTTGCCCCACTGGTGTTAGTCGATAATATGCCGCTTCAGTTGCTTTCACGGCGCGTAAATAATCAGCTGACGTTTTATAGTGTTTAGTATTTAGCTCCTCGAGCATTACGCGCACAGCCTCAACCTCACTTGCTACTTGCTCCGTTTGAGTAAGTAAAGTAAAGACAGGTTTTGATTCACCAGGCATCGTAAAAGATGCAATAGCATTTTGTCCCTCAACCGAGGTGTTATTATAAGCAGTACGTATCTCACGCGCAAGCTCATCTGCTGCTTTACTATCCTGTGTCCCATGGAAAGTTTTCAATTTATCAATTGTTGGTTTAATCTCACTTACCACTTGCTCTACGCGTAATAAATGGTCAACATTTAAACCTTGATCAACAAAAAACTTCTTTTGATTGACCTCACTATTACCATACTGCAGTGCCTGTCCTACAAATTGGTCAATGAGCGCTGGCGTTACCTTATCTACAACTAGAAAATCTTTATATGCTTTATTAGTTGCTGTCATCTTTGTATCAATGTCGTTGTACGCAGCTTTAACTCCACTCGCTTCGTAAGCGTCTACTAAGCTAGTATGTGTAAATAATAAAGGCGCAAGCTTTGTACCTAACGCTTGAATATCGGCACGATACGTAAAGTACGCATCAATATATGTAACTTTTGCTGTTAGTAATTCAATTTCTTCGGTAGTAAAACCTAATTTGTCAAGTTGATTAGTAGTAATATAGCTTTGGGCTAAAGTGATTTGCTCTCTTGTAGCAAGCTCAGTTAATCCATGGACAAGTGTAATGAGTTGTTGCTTTAACTCAGCTGGGTCTGCGGACATTGTCGCGGCTGTCGGTAATGACGTAGATGTTGGCATAGTAGGTGCTGCCTCTGCAATAGGTGTTAGTATCGTTGGTATAAGTAAAGCTCCTGCTACTACGCTTATTTGTATTTTTTTAGTCACGTAACTCAATCCTTCCTTTTATGTATGCTGTTACTTCTTTATAATTATATACTTTATATCGGCATTTTAGGCCGCTTTTTTAGCAACTGTTGGCATTTGACGTTTAGCATAAAGCCTAGAAGGTAATTAAACACATAGGCTACATGATTTTGGTATCGTTATTACCAAAGTGATTGTATAATGAGGTATCATAACGTTTTAATGATATTAAGAGAGGAAGCTGTGCATGTTTTATGATTACGCATTTTTTAAAAGCTTATTTAATCCCTCTTCCCTAACAACTGCATTAGCAAGAGAAGCAGAGATACGTGGTTACAAACGCCGCGTTGCATTTGTTGTATTTTTTACATTACTTATTTTTGCTTTGCAAAACATTTGGGGAATGGGCACAGCCGGGCTATCTCATCTATTTGCTACAAATGAAGCTAACACGTACTTTGTTGCACGTATGATTTCATTTGCAATAACGATAGTTTGGGCTATTTTATTTTTTGTATTCCATTATTATTTAATCGCCTTTGTACTAGCTACCTTCAATGAGCTTCCTAAGCAATGGGTTCGCAAGGTACAATTATTTGTGGTAGCTATTTTTATGACCGAAAAGGCCATACTGCTTGCTGTATTTTATAGCGTAGGTTTCACGACAAACTTAAATTTCTTTTCTTTAGCGCCTTTGGTAGCTAAAGTAACGTCTGAACCAATTATTTTATTTACGCTAAACCAGTTATCAGTATTCTCTGTACTCGCTATCATTGTGCAGTACACATTTTTAAAACGCTGGATGGAGCAAAGCGCTCATAAAGGTTTGCTTGCTAAAATTATTGCCATCCACATCGTGCTTGCTATCATTATTGGTTTAATGAGTAGTATGCCATTACAGCAATGGATTGTAAGGGGGCTTGTATAATGTCTCGTTTACGCAACTTTATTCAGGATAAGCCTTGGCAGTTTGCTAGCATTACTATAGGGCTTGTACTTTTACTTGCTAGTATTTATGCAACCTTCGAAAAGGAAAGTGCGGTTACACGCACCTACTTTGTTGACGAGTTTAAGCGCGCGCATGCAAGTGATTTTGATGCACGTATTAATAAACCTGCCATTGTTACACCAACCACAACAGAGCTTGTTACAGCAAAAGCCGATGAGCTTGAAGCAATTAAGGTACAAGTAGGCGATGCGATTAGTTCTTCGGACGAATTAGCCACCTACCGTGGTAGCGAAGTGGACGATGTCCGCACACGCTTAGAAAAAGAACGTACTGCCTACCAACGTGAGCTAAGTGATTTGCAATCTGCACTTGCTACGATTGAACGCGACCTACGCTCTGCACGTAAACCTGAGAGCAGTATTAAAACGCAACAAAAAGAAAAAGATTTAAACGTTAATGTACAACTTGAATTAGCACAAAGCGAATCACCTGCGACAGCTAAAGCAATTATTGAAGGTAATATCGCACAGGCTAACCGCCAAATCTCTATCGTTGATGCACAATTAAATGAGCTTCAAACACGTCAAAGTGTAAGTAGCCCTGTTGATGGTGTAGTAGCCGATATTGCTGAGTCTGGTGGTTACGTTACATTTACTATCTTTAGTAACGAGCGTCACCTTCGTACGTATGTAACGGAAAAAGATTGGCGTAAAATCGAAAATAACGATCCTGTTGAGCTTGCATTAAAAAATGAAGAAGCAAAGGACGAAAAACAATCTAAAGCGCTACAAGAAGCACTTGCTAAACATCGTGCTAAACTAGAGCTTGAAGAAGAACCAAAAAATTTATTAACGGGTGTTGTAGCACATAAAGTATTATTACCTGCTGACCTAACAAATTTATGGACAGCTAACTATAACGTATTGCACCCTCTTAAAAAGAAAGAAGCTTACTACGAAATTATCATAACTCCTGACCAAACTATTGAGGAAGCACCATTTGCAGCGGATGGTCATGTGTCAATCATTACGGATGAAGCAACAGACGCTAACAAAGTGCCAAGTGATTGGGTTGTCGAGACGATTGAGCAAGATGAGGATGACGAGGAAGCTGAACCTTATGCGGTTGATAACATTTATTATGTTGATTACGATGGCAAGGTTCGTTTAGAGTCAGTTGACATTGCTTTTGAAGATAAAGGGAAAACAGTTTTTACAAGTATTCTTGATGATGGTACACCAATGCTCAACAATCAAAAACGCGAGCCAATGGCACGTACTTTCCGCACAATGCCTTTTACTTTAGATAAAAAGCAATGGCGCACATTTAAAAAATTAAAATGGAAAGACTACGTAATTTACTCCGTGTCTGGCCATTAATCGTTAATCCCATCAACTTAGGTTGATGGGATTTTCTTTAGGCCTTCTGTTACAATACGAGGCAGGGTATATGGAGGTGAAGTACAATGCAATCTTACGAAAATCCTACGGCTACATTTCCGTTGCAACATTTTATTTGGCTACCACTAAGTGCGCTATCTTTAATTGCGCTCATCGTTTACTTATTTACAAGCAACACTTTACTACAAACCAGTTTAATGACGATAACATTAATCATCGCTATTATCGGTGGCATGCTGGCACGTCTATACGGGCTTAAATTGCAAGACCGTATTATATGGCTAATTGCTTTACTCCGTTACTTTGGCCAACATACTAAATCAACTGAGCTTGTTAACTTCTTTGAAGCATCACAAAAAATTTGGCAAGATGATCTTGGCATTGATGTCCCACAAAAAATCCAAGATATTTATAGCAGTTATTTACTCACAATATAAAAAAAAAACCGATGAATTGCGTGTAACGCGACTCATCGGTTTCTTTTGCTTTGGCATATCCTTATGCGCTAGCTCTTTTTGTTGCTTGCAATCTACTAATAGATTTTGACACGAGTGCTTGCTGCAAGTTGGCAAACTTACAGCGTAATTATGTTTGGCAGACATAACTTCAGCGACAGTAAGTGGCATAGTGAGTGTAACTTACTTGCTGTCAGTTATAGTATAACCTTCCTATTCTGAACAAAAACTGAACGCTTAATTTTTAAGCTGCAGTTTACCGTCTTTTATAATTGCTTTATAATCTTTTCCTTCTAATTTATTACCTACACTATCCGTTACATCAGAGGTTGTAAGCGTAATCTCGTTTGTAGCAATAATCTCAGGCTCATTAAAGGTTAAAATCAGTATGTCATTATCTCCTGATGGTGTAACTTTAGTAGCTGGTTTACCCCCTAAACTAAATTCGCCTAATAAAGTTGGGTCTAGTGCCTCTGAATACGTAATAATCACTTCATTTACTGCACTTGTACCACCTTTTAATTCCCTTAGAGCTAACGTAAAACTTGCAGTTGCATCTTTATCAAGCGTAGTTGCCGTCAATAGTTTACTTGCTTCTGCATGTTTAGTAAGTGCTTCTACTACCTCACCTTTAGTAGCTACTTTAATTTCATTGTCCACTTTTTTAGAGCCAATAGAAAGCGTAACTTTAGTACCCTCTACTTTTACTGTTGTAGGCATAACTTGCGTATCACGATTTGTTGCTTGTACAATCGCAAGCTGTACATTATTACCCTCTACACCTTGTGGAACAGCTGTAAAGATGACATCAAAGTGTGTTAAAGAAGCCGCTTGTTGTTGTTTAACTGTTCCAGTAATCGCTTTAACTTCAGGTGGCGTAGTATCAATTGCTAATGTGAAAGGCTCATTATCCATATCTATTACAAACGCTTCACCTGTACTATCAGTAACCTCAAAGCTTTCTATTGTTATAGAAGCTGTACCTGTTGCTTTTTCTTCAATTTTCTCTGCCTGTGATTCAATAACCTTTTCGTTATTAGAGTAAAATTCAATACGCTTAATTTTGTTAATTGGCTTTCCATATCCATCAAATAACGCTAGCTGTGTTAGTAATACTTCTGATAGCTCTTTGTCTGGTTGACTCTTAAGGTAGTTATCAATCACATGCACAGTTGGTTTTTTACGATTGTCTATAAGATTAAACGTCTCTTTTATTTCTTTACCGTCTACTGTTGCTGTTAAGGTGAATTGCGTCTTAGCTTGTTTGCGTAACTCTTTTGCGTCAAGTGCAAGTGGTTCTGTCATTTGTAGTCCATCTAAATAAATATCTGCTGACAGCTCTTCAACTGGTTTATTATTTTGATCTACGGCATAAAGCGTTGGTGTCATTGTTGATGGTTTACCGTCTTCTTCTACAAAGTAAAGGTCATGCACATTAAAGAATTTATACCCAACTGCTTCTTTACTTGGCTCTTCTACATGAACATAAAGTGTTTGCATACGTCCACCATAGGTAATGACTACCTCTGCGCTACCCGCTTCCTTACCTATAACCGTTAATAAATCATCAACTACCTCAAGTTTAACTGCATCGCTAGGCGAGCCCTTTATCTCAAAGTTAATATCTTTAGGATCAATAGCAATGGTTTCACCGTACTGGTCTTTACCTATTACTTCTACAATTTGTGAATCAAAGCCCGTTACACCTTTTATTAATTGTAATTGGTTAGTAGACAATACAATTTCATTGAGAACACCTACGGATTTAACTGCTAGTGTGATGGCCTTTTTAATTTCTTTACCTTCATTGTCTAATACAGCTGCACCATCTTTATCCATTAAACTAATGGTGATTGTAGCACGACCATTGGCAACAGGTGTTAACTTACCTGTTAGTTTATCGATACGTAGTACGGCATCGGCTGAGGATGTGTACTCGAGATGCATACCATCTTTGAGCTCGCTATCATTTGAAAATTGGTCACGTAATGAGACTTGTAAATATTTATCTTGCGTAGTCGTCGTTACTAAGGTGTCTTGCACAAACTCTACGTCTTCATAGTCTGCCTTTAACAGTACAGCAGGCGGTGTAGCAGGCGGTGTAGCAGGCGGTGTAGCAAGTGTCCAAAACTCAGCAATTTTACGAGGAGCCGCCACACTAGACTCCGCAGTAATTACCGCAGAAGTTGTAGCACGTTCGGCGGTTATAGTGATAGTAAAGCTACCTGTCGCATTTGCTGCTAAACGAATGAAGCCCTGCCCTGTCACAAAATTATGCTCGGCGTTCGTACCGTTGACTGTAACAGTTACATCATCCGTAATATCCACACCATTTACGTCAAATACTTGATAGGCTACTTTACGTCCTTGTACTACAGTTTGACGTGCCATTTTAATAGATTTCACAGCGCCTACTTTATAATTGTAAACGTGTTCCGCCTTGTCTTCTTCGCCACCAAGCACCATTTTTAGTTTATGATCTATATTTTTTGCCATACGATCACGGAACACTACTGTAGCTGTCATGCCGTCAGGTGACAGTACAACACTTTTTGCCTTTAATGTTGTTTTGCCATCCGCTGTAATAGCCTCTACCATATCACGTGTAAGTTTGCTTACTGAGCGATTAAACGTTACATCAATCGTATGTGAGTCCTTCGGTGTCACCTTTACAATCTCTGATAGCGCAACCTCAAAGCTCGCCTTAACTTTCGTCGCTCCAGAAGAAATCTCAACCTCTGTTTTACCTTTTTTCAAGCCACTAATTGTTAGCTCATAATGTGATAGCTTGCCGTTTTTTTCAATCGCCTCAAATAATTGCCCGTCTTTTGATACGAGATCAATGATATTAGGGTCTAGCGACTTAGCACTTAAAATCGCCTTTGGCATAATCTTGCCGTACTGGTCTAGTGGCTCTACTTTAATCACTAGCGTATCGTTAATTCCTACTACGCCTGACTGTGGTGTCATTTTTAATTGTGCTAGCTGACGTGGTGCTGTCACCGTTAGCTTAATTACACTGTCAACTTTAGGTTGTACTTGCGTTGAAGTAACTGTTAACGGATGTTCGCCCTCTGTAAATGATGTGGGATCTATTTTCACTGCAATATGTGTTGCCTCGTTACTTGTTACTTCTTCGTAGCTAGTACCCTTCTTTTTCACATACTTTAGCTTGCTCTTATCAGCATTCAACTTAGTTATATCAACATCATTAAGCTTCATTTCAACGTCTTTTGTATTCGTAAATACTAGCGGGGCATATATCGCATCTGTATCATCTGCTGCAAAGCTAATTGGCGCACTCTCTATTTTCATTAGCGTTGGTGTTGGCTTAACTTTAACAACTTGCTCACCTGTAACTTCGCCAATTTTTGCGGTAATTTTTACATCGCCTTCATTTTGAAGCGTGAGGACATCACTTTGATTACCAGCGAGCTTTTTAGCATCCCCTACTGTCCAGTCAACTTTTTGATTACGCATTTCTGTACCGTGTTGGTCAAATACTTTAGCTGTTACTGGTAAGTCATCGCCATTATAATAATCACCAGGTGTAACAGCTACTTCAATTTTAGCTGGCTTTGGTGCAGCAAGGACTGTAATCGTTTGGCTCGCTGTTTTACCATTAACAGTTGCGGTTACGACTACACTACCACTGTTTTGTAGCGTAACTTTTTCAGTTAAACCACCTGTTAATTGAAGGCTACCTACTTGCCAGTCAACTTGTGCTGTCTTCATTTCTTCACCGTATTGGTCAAATACTTTAGCCTTAACTGTCATGTCCTGACCTTCGTAAAATGGCTTAGTGGTATCTAATGCCAGCTCAACGCGCGCTGCCTCAGCTGGAGCAAACTCATTGACGGTTGTGGTAAGTGTTGTGCGCTCTGTACGCCCTTTCACTTTAAAACTAAATGTCGTTTCGATTGTAGATTTTGGCATTAATTTATTTTTAAGCGTTAGTACACCACTACGGAAAGTATAGTCGCTCGTCGCAAGCGCCTTGCCATCTAGCACTACTTTTTCTAGTACGGTTGTTGTAGGCAACTCCGTTGTATCGCCATACTGTGTAACACCTACGTAGCGTAGCTCAGCATAATCAAACTTGCCATTTACTACAATGCTCGCGTCTACAGTGCTTGGTCCCTCAATACGTTCGACAAACGGTGTTTCGTTTTTAATTGTAACGTTTTTAATCGTTGTCTCTGCCCAGTCTCCAGCAATAGTTACGTTGTAGCTCACATTATTATGTAATCGCTTGCCGTCAATCACACGGAAAATCGCCTCATTATCGTACACACCACTACGCGCATACATTAAACGAAAGACCTCTCCGTTATGCTCAAGCTCAATAAACTCCCCTGTAATTAGCGCTTCAATATTTTTGGGCGGCTTAGAAAATTTAATTGTGACTGCGTTAGGCACGTCACGCATTGTTATAATATCTGAAATAACGACGGGCTTAATCGTTGGTGCAGGTGGTTTTGGCACAGTAACCGTAATGTCACCATCTTTACCATCTGTTTCGACCTGACCGTCATAACTCGCATTAAGACGTGTGATCTCACTTTCAGATAAATATTTTTTATCCTCAATTAGCTTGGCAAAAATAGCAGACATTGGTTTGTTTTTGGACTTAGCTAACTCTTTTGAGTAATCACCAATAGCAAATACATGCCCAGTGGTAATTTCCACATGCGTTACGCTTTTTCCTTGTGCTAATAAATCTGCCATATCGCTCGCAGGGAATACATACGTCTGCCCATCAATTTGAGCATATACTGAACGCAACTCATACGTTTGTGCTGCCGCATAGGGTGCGACAGTCGATGTTGCTAATGCTAACGCAATAAGCGAAGCACTTGTCTTTTTTGTTTTATTCATCCTTCATCCTCCTTAGAAAAAAGTTACACTTCCTTCTATTGTACATGAGAAAATTTAACTAGTGCAATAGACGCTTTGCATTCCAAAAGTTTTTATGACGTTTTAACGATAAGCCTATGTATTATCAAATAATTGCCGATATAATGTAGTAAAGAGTAATGATATGCGAGGAGAGATACGAACGTGAAAAAATTTTTACATTACACGATTGCCGCTTCACTTGTTGTACCAGCAACAGTTGCTTTTGTTGGTGAGCCGATGCAAGCAAGCGCTAAGACGACAACCATTGGTGATTTACCCGCTACTTCTACTACAACAAACGTAGCTAATACGTATAAAGAGCTAGAGCGTTTAATTGACGTGCGCCTTATTAATCGCGAGAGTCGCTTTGAGTTGCATTTTAACCGCGGTAGCAATACATCCCTAGCCATCAAAGATGTTAAAAAACATATCGAAGACTATATAGCTGATACGTTTAACTTTAAAGAAGCACAGCCGTATGTTGGTTGGTCCATTAAGGATTTTGATATCGAAACAATTGATAGCGAACAAAAAATGACTTTTGTTGTTAAACCAACTTTTTACACAACACTGTCACAAGAGAAAGATGTTGATAAGGAAATCAAAGCGATCTCTAACGAAATTATTACAGCGTCAATGACGGACTTCGAAAAAACGCTAGCCATTTACGAATACATAGCCAAATTTGATTTAACGAAGGACCGCACAAAAACAGATGCTCAATCTCCTTACACTTTATTAAAGGATAAGCGCGGAACATCGCGTGCCTTTGCACTCATTGCCCTACGTTTGCTTGAGTATAATGACATCCCTGTTAAAGTTATTAACGGCGAAATACTAGGCGATGTTAACGATAATTTAGATGTAAATCATTTTTGGAATTTAGTTTATTTAAACGGTAGTTGGTACCATCTTGATAGCGCATTAGGCGCAGGCTATACAGGACAAACGGAGAGCTTCCCTTATGAGCACTTCTTATTAAGTGATGCTACTATGCAAACGAGCCATCAATGGATTGGCTACAGCACACTACCTGCAACAAATACCCAATACGAAAAATATCGCTACTGGAAAAAAATGCAGCTAGCTAATAAGCACCTCATTTATATTAACGGCAAAGATTTACGCGATGAGTTAGGTGTTGATACTACCATTTTACAAGGCTACCGCGTAAAAGATTTTGTTTATGATGATGTAAACAACTGGATTTACTTTATTGGACAATCACATGGCAATTACTTATATAAAATACGCCCTGATGGTGAGCGTTTTGAGATTGTTAGCCGTGACCGTGGTAAATCTATAGCCATTGAAGAAGTAGAGCGCAAAGACAAGCCGTCTGAATATCGTCTTGTGTATGAGCGTGCAAGTGGTGGTAAACAAACAACAAAAATTGAGCCACAAGCTGAGGTGGACAAACGTGAAGCTGAAGTAATTGAAAAGCTCATTCTTCGTTTACCTACAAAACCAAACGTACGCCAAATTGCAGAGGTACGTGCTAAATATAACTTACTACCAATTGAAGCACGTAAATATTTATCCTTTGAAGCATCTATGCGCTGGGCGGCGGCACAAGCTGAGCTAACACCTGCTCAAAACCAAGCGGCAGATATTGCCGTACAAATCGCTATGTTAGAAGAACTAAAACCAAGCTTCCGCACAGATGTAGAAGCTGCACGTGATGCCTATACAAACCTATCTGCTGCACAGCAAAAAGATGTGTATAACTATCGCGACCTTGAACGTGCCGAAAAACAAGTACAAGACAACCTATCACTTGCCTTGCGCCTAGACCGTGATATTGAAAAGTTGGACGTGGATGTTACTGCCTATCAAGACAATGTAATGCGCTATATGGAGCGCTTAAATGATATGACTTTTGCGCAACAAGTGCTTGTAGTAAAAGACCGTGAGCTATTTGATAAAAAGCGCGAGGTGCTAAAACATATTGCAATTGCCGCTGACTTTGACTACCGCGTTGAGATGCTTGAAGAAAATGACCCACGCATTGTAGATAAAGTACATGCACTACGTAAACTTTATGATGACATCCATGTGGTGCAAGACCGTAATATTAAACGCTATGACCGCCTTATCACACTAGAAAAATATATAAAAAAACTACAAAGTGATGTAGCTAAATGGCAAGGTGACGTAGATGCACTTTACGTTCACTACCAAGAGGTACTGAGTGACGCTACAAAAGTAGTGAGTGATGCATTTGTACGCAACACCATCGATTACCGTGAAGTATACGATAAAATGAAAACCTCTGAACAAATGATTGTTAAAGCCACTGAAACCAAACTAACTGAAATGGAAGAGTGGGCCAAACAAACTTTCCGCACAGCGGAGGTCAAAGATATCGAAACAGAAATTGATAAGCTGTCGATTGATTTACGCGAAATTGAAGAACGTATGAAGCCTGTGTTAGAGAGCTACTATAAACTATCACAAAATGAGCAGCTTAGTGTTAAAAACTATAAAAAGCTGATTGATCTTGAAAAATGGGTCGTTTATAAAAAAGATATTAATGCGGTGATTGATAAAATCGCAAAAATTACTAAAGTATCTGGCTGGGCTGCATTTAAAAACGCCACTTATGAAGCGCGCTTTGCCTACGACAACTTAAGTGACTATGCCAAATCCAAAATTTCGAACTATAGCGACTTAACCGCCGCAGAGAAAAAAATTAAGGAAGGCAACCCTGACGAACCAACTATCGAAAAACCAAAACCACCAATCTCGTCAAAAAACAAGGTAGAAGTTAACGGTACAGAGACACCTTTAGGCTATACATTTAAATTAACAAACGACATTGTACGTGACACTATTTCAAGTGAGGGTATTAAAGATTTAGAGTTGCGTGCAGGTGGTACAACTATTGCGATTAAAAGTGGCTCTGCTAATGAGCGCCTTGCCCTACTCTCCGAAGCAGAAGTGAATTTATCCATTATTAAGGATCACGCTGTAACGCTAGATGTAACATTGGTAACAGGCAATCAAAAACGTCAACTCAAAACATTTGATGACTACATTACCATTACATTACCTACCTCTAGCGTAATGGCAGACAGCTATGACAAGGTTATGTTAAACGATGATGGCAATAACTTTGCCTCACTGCCCTTCCTAGACGAAGGCAATCGCATTATTTTAAAACCACGCACAATTGGTAGCTATTATGTAAAAGATTACTTTGCTAACTTTACTGACTTACGCACTACGGATTATGCAGACGCGATTGATTTTTTAGCCAACCGCTATATTGTGCACGGTGCAACACCAACAACCTATAAACCAAATGCGCTATTAACACGCGCCCAGTTTTCACGTATGGTCGCACGCTCATTAGATATTATGAACACACCAACAGCACCTACAAATTTTGTGGATGTAAAGGGTAAGGATTTTGAGCAAGAAGTTATGGCATTACAAAAATTTGCGATTATCAAAGGCTCAACGCCTGATTACTTTAATCCTTATGCCAACCTAACGCGTCAGCAAGGGCTTGTGATGATGAAGCGTTTACTAGAAAGCTTAAACTTTACACTTGATTATGATGGTTATGCACCATATTTAGATGATTGGCATTTACTTAGCGCTGAGGCACAGGAAGCCTACATTGCGCTAGAGCATCTTGACCTCATCAATGTAGATGACGGTAAATTTTATCCAGGGCAATACCTAAAACGTGATGAAATGGCACATATGTTGCACCAAACATTACAAGAAGCCCAGCTATACTAACCAAAAAAAGCAACACTCACCATTACGGCGAGTGTTGCTTTTTTGCCTTAACTAATACCAATAACCTCAAAAACATTTTTAAAATCCTCAAGAGCTTTCTTTAATGTAACAGCTTCAGCGGCTTCATTTGCCTTACCTTGAGCATTACGTGCCTTAATAATAACTTGCATTAACTCTGCCATTGTTTCAGGTGTACGTAAATGATTAGCCTTACCAGATGTGGCATACATTACACCGTCAATTTTTACAGAGATTGTAGAAGAAGTAATAGTAGCTACATTTGTAATACGCTGTAGCTGTTGCGCTAACACTACCTTGCTATTCTCGCCTTATGACTTATAGCGAGCCTACACTACACGTGCGACTTTCATCGCATGCAGCGTGCTATCAGCAATACTTCTTACTGTTATTTCCCCACTTATTAGTATAAATGGTAAGTCCCTTTTAAGCTAGCACTGCCTGTGCAAGTAAGCGTAGGATTTCGTCATCAGCGGGTGGGTTATGAAGCCCTGCGCGTACATTAAGGTAGTAGCGATGCAATGGGCTATCTGCAGTAAGTCCGTGCGAACCGCAAATGCGTAGTGCCTTGTCTGTAATAGCGATGGCATTGTTAACAGCTGTACTTTTAGCCGCTAACAAATCCTCTAATTTTACCGTACCCGCATCAAACTCACGCGCTACACCATGCAATAAATAACGTGTCTGGCGCAACAATAACTCGATTTCACCAATGCGTTGTTGTACGGCTAGTGTTTCGCTAATCGGTTTACCTAAACTAGCAGGGCTATACGTCTTAGCAAAGGTTACAGCATAGTCACGCGCTGCCTCCGCAATACCTAAATAACATGCGGGAATATGTAACAGCCCTCCTGGCGAGCGTGTTACGCTACGCGCAATTTGTGCTTGTTGTACCAAATAACTCTCAGGCACAAAAACCTCACGCAACACAATATCATGACTTGCTGAGCCACGTAGCGCCACACTATCCCATACAGGCAATACCTCAACACCATCTGCCTTACAAGGCACTAAAAAGAAACTATCCACCCCGTCTAAATTAACGCCTGTAATCATGTAATCTAACATTGGCGAAAGTGTGGCAAACGATTTATGTCCGTTTAACACATAACCACCATGTACTTTACGTGCTGTTGTCTTCATAGTAGCACCGCGTGTAGGGCTTCCACTTCCTCGCTCTGACATAACTAAATTAACAAGTGCACCTTGTGCCACCTCACCAAGTAAAAAATCATAGGTTTCCTTAGGCCATGCCTTGTTATGGCGTAGCCCAAGCAAAGTGCCCATATGCCACCCTACCGCAATGGCAGTAGCCCCGTCTCCTTTAGCAAGTAGCGTTTGGTACTTTACGAGTTCATACGCAGAAAGACTTTGCCCTCCGTAGGCTTCAGGCAACATTAATTTAGTGTAACCAAGTGCTACGAGCTCGCGTACATTGTCATAAGGAAAGCTACCAAGTGCATCAAGCGCTGGCTCGCGCGCTTGAAAAATGGGGATTAATGCTTCAATCGCCTCTGTTAGTGTAGTTGTATTAGGCATGTACCTCACCTCCAACACGCACTGACTTGCCATAATGATTGGCTTTTAGGTGCTGTTGGTTTTTGCCCAAATAATGTTCACGCAACGTTTCGCCCTCATAATCAGTACGGTAAATCCCACGCTTTTGTAACTCAGGCACAACATAATCAACAAATTCCTCAAAGGAAGCAGGGTTAACAACTTGTCGGATATTAAAGCCATCTGCTCCGCCTTCTTGCGATAATAACTCTAAGCGGTCTGCAATTTGTGAAGGTGTACCTACTATAATCTCTGAGCCATTCGTTAAGCCGTGATATAACACAGCGTCACGCACCGTCCAGCGGTAATTAGGATTAGTAGAGGTGTAATTTTGCAAACGACTTTGCATTGCTTGAGATGGCAAGTTTTCGACGTATTGATCAGGATCTAATTTCGAAAAATCTATCCCTGAATGCCCTGACAACAAGGCCGCCGCTCCGTCATAATCCACATAGCGCTTATAATCCTCTAGCTTGGCATAAGCCTCCTCCTCCGTTGCCCCAATGATAGGCACGACAGCCGGAATAATTTTAACATCCTCACGTTTGCGTCCATACTTTGCAAGACGCGCTGTAATATCCGCAATAAATGCCTGCAACTCAGCCACCGCATTTTTTTGGTTTTGCGTATTTGTAAAAATACCCTCCGCATGTTTTGCCGCAAACTCACGACCACGTGGTGAAGCGCCTGCTTGAAATAGTAAAGGCGTACGTTGCTTAGATGGCTCAACTAAGTGCACACCAGGTACAGTAAAGTAATTGCCTTCATGTGCAATTGCCTGTACTTTGTGTGGATTGCTGTAATGCGTCGTCTTCTCGACTGCGCCGTCTTGCCAGCTTTGCTCCCATAATTTATACACGACATCCAAATACTCCTCCGCTCGCTCATAACGCTCATCATGCGGAATTAAACCCGCAAGCCCTAAATTAATCGCTTCGCTCTCTAAATACGAGGTTACAATATTCCAACCAATGCGCCCATCTGTTAAGTGATCTAATGTCGAATACTGGCGCGCCAATTGGTAAGGCGGGATATACGTAGCTGATGCCGTAATCGCAAAGCCTAGACGTTTAGTTGCCGCAGCCATAGCTGATACCGCAAGCAAAGGATCATGTGCTGGTACTTGTACCGCTTGTGCGAGAGCCGCTTCATTACTTGCCTGATAGACATCATAAACGCCAATCACATCCGCTAAAAATAACGCATCAAATTTACCGCGTTCTAATGTCTTTGCTAAATCCGTCCAGTAGGCAAGCGTGCCATGCGCCTCTCCGTTATGTGTGGGGTAGCGCCAAAGCCCTGCTGCGTGTGGCGATACCGAATTTTGTGTAAAACCATTTAAATGAATTTGTTTTTTTGTCATTATTATTTCCTCCTCATTCTTTAGCTGTTGCTAGTTGGGGAAAGCACCATGCCTTAGCTGGTTGCTGTTGAAGTCATTAGCCCCCAAGACTTCCTTCAAACTCACAATAAGGTAAATATTTTTTCTGAATAGTAAGTTTTTTCTTGCTATAAAGCCTACTTATCTACTACACTATGAGTATCACATAGATGAGGAGTAGATTAAGATGCCACTTATTAAATTTGATATAATTGAGGGTCGCTCACCTGAGCAACTACAAACATTACTTGATGCCGCTCACGAAGCAATGGTCAATGCCTTTCAAGTGCCTGCGCGTGACCGCTACCAAATTGTGCACCAACACCCTGCTAACGAAATGATTATCGAGGACACAGGGCTTGGCTTTACACGCACAAAGGATGTTGTTGTATTAACTGTCACTAGCCGTCCTCGCACAGCTGAGCAAAAGCAAGCCTTTTACCAACAAACGGTTGAGGCCCTGCATACTAAATGCGGCATTGACCCACAAGACATCATGATTTCCATCGTTACCAATCGTGACGAAGACTGGAGCTTTGGTGTAGGCGAAGCACAGTTTTTAACCGGCAAACTATAACGTACTGAGCATAGGCCTAGCGCTTATGCTTTTTTATTGAAAAGCATTTAGCACGTTAATGCTGTGAGCAAAAGCGCTCCCTGCATTCAAAGCACTCGCTACAAAAACAGTTTCGGCTAACTCCTCTGCTGTAACGCCCTGCGCCTTTGCATTCGTTACATGTAGCTCAATGCAGTATGGGCAACCTGTAATATGAGCAATAGCTACCGCAATAATTTCTTTTTCTTTTGCTGTTAATACGCCTGGTGCTACTGCCTCATTAGAAAAATTAATAAACGTAGTAAAAGCTTCTGGTGCTAGCTTTTGTAAAGCGCCTGTCTTTGCAAAATAGGCCTTTTCATAAAGCCCTTCGTCCGTTGCACCTTCATAAGCACGCAAGCTGTTAGCGCTATGAGCAAAGGCACTACCTGCTTTTAAGGCTGTCGCTACAAAAATGGCTTCTGCCGCTTCTTCCTTAGTCACGCCTGCTTGCTGAGCTGCGCCTGTATGGATTTCGATGCAGTACGGGCAACCTGTTACAGTTGCACTGGCAATAGCAATCGTTTCTTTTAGTTTGGCTGATAGTGCGCCGTCTTTAAATACTGCCGCATTCCACTTATGAAACGCTTGATTAGGGCGCTGTGCTAATTGATTAAGTTGACCTAACTTCGAAATATCTGCTTTGTTATACATAATTAATCTCCTCTCAACAACAAAAGCCCCCCTCTCTTTGAATAGCTCAAAGAAGAGGGAGGCTTTGCTCCGTTTGTTACTCCTCATCTTTCAAGCTTGGCTTGCTGGACTTAGCACCTTTGTGTATACCACCGGTTGCTGCGGGATCATAGGACCAGTTCCTCCCCCGAACTCTTTATAAGGATTTTGTTGTTGATGACTATACTAAACGCTTTAACCTGGTAAGTCAATACGTTTTATTATTTATTCTGAAAATTCTTTTTTATGTTGTGCAATTAATGCTGACTGCCGCGCGATATAACGACGATGCGCTAATGGGTTTGCTTGTAGCTTTTGCCACTGCTCTAGCGCTAACTCAATCGTATCGTTACTGTCCTCACACATTAAGCCTTGGCGTAGTGCCGCTACAATTGTAGGCAGCGCTACTTTTTTAGTAAGCCACTGTGCCTTCTGTGACTCAATATAATGAATCTCACTTACAGTTAACGCCCGACCAAGCGCTTCAATCATAGCTTGGTAAACACGCTTAAGGCGCTCTGTCTCCCACTCAAGCATAGCTGCTTCAGCTACTGCTTGCTGACAGTCAGCTAACGTTTTAGTAAATACCACACCCTCTAAGCAAATCTCATAGCACAGCTCATGTTTAAGTATGGGGCGACGATAACTCGTCACTTCATTTACTTTTGCATCATAAATACAAGTAAAACTAATAGACGAAAAATCATAGCTATGTACGGCAGGTAGCTCGTTTAGCTGATGGGCATAGTCTTCGTGCAAGTGCGCGCCTTGTTGCTGTAGTGCCGTTACTGTAAAACTGCCCGCATCATAATGATGATGGATTTTATAGTAGCGCTGTTGTAATTGCTCATTGCCAGTTAGCGTTAAGCCGACAGCCTCGCTCCAGCTAGTTATGTAATAAATCCGTGTATCTAACGTATTTTGTATTGCGCGCTCTACAGCCGCCAATACATCATTTACTGTTCTATTATTCATTATCTAACCTCCTTCACAATTTATTACTTCCTTCATTATAGAACCTTTGTTCGTATTTTTCAAGCGTGGTGCAATGAAAAAAGAACCTATCTCTTATTATAGGTCCTTCCTCATAAATTAGCTTTCAATTAATTTAAGCTGTATGCAAACTAAAAATACGCGACTCCTAAGAGCCGCGTATTTTTAACGCACGCGTATTGCTACTGTACCCTTATCTTGCGGCACCCACTTGCTATCACGCATCACAAGTATATAGGTCGTAGTGTAATGCCATTTTCCTACTGTTTGGTTGAACTTGAGTGTAAGATCATCGCCATTGTTGAAAAAGCGTTGTGTAATAGCACCATCTTGCCCAGCGCCCATCTTCCACATTACCTCTACAATACCTGAGCCTTCCTTGCCATAATAGGGCGTAGCGATGATATGTGTGTTTTCGAACTTTGCCTTTGTAAAACCTGTCGTAATCGTCACATCCGTATCAGGCTTTTTATCATACACTAAAAAGATGCCGTAATGCTGAGACAGCTCAACTTGTGATGCCTCTTTAATACGTACTACTGGTTCCTTGCTATGCTCGCCTTATGTATTATAACGAGCCTACACTGTACGTGCAGCTTTCACCGCATACAGCGTGCCATCAATCTAGCTATTACTATTTCCCCACAACTATTATACCTATAAGCTGTCGAAAATTTCAATCTAGCGTGCAATGGTAAATTTCATACTTTGCGGCACAAGCTTGTGGTGTGTGCTCGCTACATCATCAAGCATTAAGTAATAGGTCTCGCCCGCTTGGTAAGGCGCTGCTGGACGAATGGTTAAGCTCGTACCTTGATTAACAATGGTCGTCGTAACGCGTTGCCCATACTTATCAAGCACATATACACCACTCACACTAGTAGCTGGATTACTTAATGTTACTGTCCAAACTTTAGTGGCAGGGATATTAGCCATAGCTTGTAATGGCTCAACACCCTTAATTGGGTAACTCATCGGCTCTAATGGTTTTACTACATGTACTTTATACTGTAGGGTTTGCCCTTCAAAGCTCGCTACTACTTCAGCCGCTCCTGCTTGTGAAAAATGCACCATATCATTAGCACGTACTGCACCGCTTAGCTTCCATGCTACTTGCGCTGTAACGTCCTTGCTCGTACCATCATCATAAAGTGCTGTTACGCGAAGTGGTTGCTGTGTACCTAGCACAACCTCAGCAGGTAATGCGGCAACCCACATCAGTTCTGTAACTTTTGGAGGCAATGGTTGCCCTTTATACCCTTTTACGGTCACTGTAATTTCGGTAGTGTTGGGCATACGGTGCGTTCTATAACTATAACTCACACCTTCTTGGTTACCATCCATACTACGAATAATAATATCTCCTGCTGAGCGCTTGCCTTGGTAAAGCACATCAAACGATGGTGTATGACGCGCAAATTGCTGTTGCACATAGGTTGTTAATGCCTGCTCATCCGCTGCAATTGGCACACCATTTGTCATAGCTGCCACTACATCAAGGCGACCTGTTGCGGCCAAATGTGTAAATAACTCAGTTGTTGCTCTTGGGTAAGGTGCATCGTGATTATTAAGCCCACCGTTACTCCAAAAATGATCCTTACCTATCTCTTGATCCGTTAATAAATAATAATTGTACAGCACGCGTCCTTTTACATCAGGCAATGGATCATTCCATGTAGCATCTAAATGAAACCACTTGCCACCAAGCTGTACTAAGTTCCATGCGTGATGCTCTGTTTTATGTCCATTACCTGCGTCACCGCTAATTAAGCGTACAGGTATAGTAAGCTCCTCAAGCATTTGATGCACAAGCATCGCGTAACCATTACATAACGTTTTGCCACCTGTTAAAGCAAAATACGGTGCATTCACATCTTGATTAACCCTTGGGTCATACGCTACATTGAGCACTACATAATCATGCACTGCTTTCACTTTTGCGTAATCATCCATTTGTGGCGTGACAATCGTTGGCAAAATGGTTTTAATACGCTGCTTTACAAATGCGACTTGCTCTGCCGTTTGTATGTATCGCGGTTGAAATAATAAGGTAACTCTGCCCGTATTACCTTTATAACTTAAGCCATACCCCATATAATCATAGGCTAAATACTCATCCTCACGTAACGTAGCGGAGAGTGCTGCCCTAAAATCACTAAGTACCGTCTCCCACTCGCCTTTATACGTTAACGAAATCGTTGTCTCTCGCTGTGCCATCAGCGGTTGCAATTCCAAAAAGAGCCGCTTCGCCTCTGGCGACAATGCCTCAGGCGCTACCGCTAAAGGTATAATCTCGTCTTCTTCATAATAGCCATAGTAAATTTCTTCTGCCAAAGCACTCGGCATATTACCTAAACAACTTAGTACAACTAGTACCATTAGCCACCTTTTCATACACTCACTCCTTTCTTTTATCATACCACTTTACCTTTAGCACCGAAAACGACAAAAAGCCCATTTCTGGGCTTTTTGCTTATTTTTTATTAAATTGATAGTTCGTAATGAGGAAGTCACTACCGAAGTTTGTAATGTCATACGTTACATTTTGTTTAACCGTTTTACTATACTTACCGGGCTCATTTACCACAAACGTCTCATTAACATTGAGACGATAACTGTCATTACCTAGCTCTTGAAAACTCAACACATCATATGACATAAGGTTAACCGAGATCCCCTGCTTATTTAAACCTGACAAATACTTCGTTTGACTGCCTAAATAAGGCGTAAGCGTCAAATCAGCAATATTTACACCAGTATCTAACACCGCCACTTTTACTCGCTCTTATTTTGTGAGTGTCAGGCACTCACAAAATTTAGTTATAAGTAAATGCTTATGTTACAATGAAGTTATTACGATAATTTAGGGAGGAGCATGCTTAATGCATTTTTTCGAAACGCCTTACCAACTACCAGATAAAGAAAAACATTCGGCAAAAATCACAGAAGTTAACGCCACACAAATCATAAATATTCAGCTAGCAGCGGGACAATCGATTGCTGAGCACCATGCAAAAGAAAACACAATCGTTATCGTACGTCGTGGTAAAGTTCAGTTTACAGTCGAAGGACAGCAAGTTGTTTTAACAAACGAAGCAGTATTAGCGATGGATCCGTTAGCACAACACGACCTTTTAGCAATTGAAGATACGGATTTACTATTGCTTAAAATAAAGTAAAGTTCGTGGCACGCACACAACTTAAAAAACGCCCTCCTTTGAGACTAAGGAGGGCGTTTTAGCTTGAGCCAAGTAAGTGCTGAATCACTCGCTTTATATGATTAATAGCCGTTAATCATATAACTCAAGCAATGTGGCCACTGTAAAGGAAAGGCGGATTCAAGTCCTTTACCTACAATGTCCTTATCGTGTACGATAATGCGGATATCGTACGTCTTTATTATACAGAGTAAATTATGAAATAATTCTGAACATTATATCATTATCGTACGTATTTTGAAGTGGAGTGCTTAGCACGCACACAAAATTATAGAAACATGTCGGAAAAATACAGTGGCGACAGCAATGTAGAGATAAGCTTTTGATAGCTACACCATCTATGCTAAGAAGCGGTAATCATATTTAGTATAACTTCTCGATATTCTCATTGAGAGATTATGCCTTACTTTATGCAAATGATGCAATAATAGCTTTAACTCTTTCCTCACCATAGCCTGTTACTACAGCCAGTGTAGCGACATCTACACCATTTTCATAACCATTACGTATCGTTTCTTTTTTACCTTCTTCAATGCCTTCTGCTTTACTCATTTCAATGCCTTCTTCCTTAGCATGGAGTAAACTTAATTCATGATCCCAAATGGCTTTTAAACGTGAATGATAAGAAATAGCTTCTTCAGGTGTAATGTCTAATTTTTCTAAAGTGTTATATATCTTAAAAAAATCTTCATCGCTCATCTTTTATCCTCCTTATCAAGAAAAATCACATAAACCGTATTTCATCCATCAAGTAATGCCATACTTTTTCAATGTGCTCAGTAGAGAAGATACGTCGTTTTCGTTCATCCCAGTTTTGTACCGCCTGCACTACAAAATGCTTATCTTTAGATTTTGTTGGCGCCATTTGCATAATCCATCCTACCGTAGAAAGTAATTCTAATCCATAGGGGTTTTCAAACCCATAGAACAATGCCGTCACTTGTTGTAAATAATGTTGTGCTAGTTCATTGTCTTTTAACAACATATCAGCTTGCTCTTTGGCGCCGTCAAGTAACTCAATTTCTTTAGCTGTCGCATGGTCACCATACCCTGTAATATAGTGACCTTCAAGTACTTGTAACACAAGATTTAAGTTTTCGGCATGAGGACCAAATTGGTGTTTC
>NZ_JPUW01000006.1:0-72534 GCF_000743635.1 Lysinibacillus sp. BF-4
ATTTTTTTACATAAATTTCATTGTACATGATGAGTGAATGTAAAAGTAGCTAATTAATAAAGAGAATGTGTAATTTACATTTTTTTTAGTGACGGCAATAGTAGGCTAGGCACGCTATTATGGCAAATAAAATAGGTTTTAGTTGTACGGTCAATTGGTATGAGGTGCTCAGTCAGTTGGTCGTGTGGCTCAATGAGTTTAGTATTTAGCACAGCTGCCATACGTGGAATTTGTAATAAATCCTTAATTGTACCAACAGAATCAATTTCTTTGAGTTGGTAATTAATATTTTCACTCTCTAACCACTGCACAACCTTTGTGGTATAGACACAGGTTTTACTTAATACTAATAAGGTGAAGTCAGGTTGATTTGGTTTTAATTGAATTGCATGATGCGACACAATATCAAAAAACTCATCAGCTAAAATAGTGTAACGTACGTCTTCAAAAAATTGTACAGGTTCACTAATAATAGCGTAGCTCAACTCGTTACGACGTACCTGTCCATTAATAATCCCACTCGTTTTAATGATAAAGTTTGGGCTGTTGCCTTGTTGCTGTAGCGCTTTTGCTACTACGCTACCATACAAATGAATAGATGAGCGTGACATACCAAGGGTGATTTGTGTGGGCTGTACTAATAATTGGTGCTGTAATAACTCGTAGTGCTCACAAGTTTGGCGCAAAAAATTTTTATAAAGGATGCCCGCTTCTGTAATTTGGAGACCAAATGATGTACGTTGAAAAACTGCAGCACCAAGCTCCTGCTCCATTTTTTGTACACGTGCGGATAGTGTGGATTGGGTATAGTTAGTAGTACGAGCAGTTTGACTTAAGTTTTGTTGCTCTAAAATTAAGTAGTGTAAACGATATTTTTCGATGTCCATTGTATTCTCCTATCGAAAATGCTGATATGGTGCATTCACTTTGTCGATTTCACGCTATTGCAAAATACTTATATACTTAAAATATAGCACAAGGAGGGGATGCGCTGTGCACGAGGGTTATACAATGCGAGACGCTAAGTTTTGGGGGATGGTTATTAGCTTAGGTTTAGCGTCCGCTTATATTTTTGCAGTAATGTATGCGTTTCAGCCATTATTACCGATTTTGACTCAGCAGTTTGGCATTTCGATTTCGTATGCAAGTACTACAATGTCAATCATGACTGTAGGGTTAATTATTGGCCTTTTAGCGATAGGTTTTGCCTCAGATCGCTACGGGCGTGAATGGTTTGTAAAGAGTGCGATTTTAATTGTAGCTGTGCCCTTTGTGATTTTACCGTTTGTTACCGACTTTGCCTGGGTTGTTGTACTGCGCTTCGTACAAGGCATTGCATTAGCGGGTGTAATTGCTGTAGGGCTTGCCTATTTAGGGGAAGAAATTCACCCCAAATTTAGAAGCACAGCGACAGCATTATATATTTCCTTTAATAGTATTGGCGGAATGCTCGGGCGTGTGTTAACAGGTGGGTTAGCAGAAAAACACTCGTGGGATTTTGCGCTTTATGTTTTGGCAGCTACAGGTATTGTTATTTTTATTATTGTTCTTATTTTCCTGCCAAAATCACGTAATTTTATGCCAAGCGAAGTGAGTGTAGCAAAGGATGTAAAAGGATTTTTAGTGCATTTAAAAAATCCAAAACTGGTTATCATTTTTGGCTTTGGTATGGTGTTGCAAATGACGTTTACGAGTGTTTGGACCTACCTGCCATTTTATTTAAACGCCGCACCTTTTAATTGGAGTTTGCATCGTATTTCGTTTATTTATTTAACTTATGGTTTTGGTATTGTTGGTGCGCCTTTAGCAGGGTTTTTAGCTTCTAAAATGGGGTTACCTATTGTGCGTACTATTGGCGTAGCCACATTAGTTATAGGTGTAATCATTACAATGATACCTAGCACAACAGGCATTATTGTAGGGATGTGTGTGATTTGTTTAGGCTTTTTTGTAGCTCATTCATTAATGGCATCAACGGTTACAATGGAAGCTACTCACCATAAGGGAAGTGCATCAAGTTTATACCTTGTTTCTTATTATATTGGTGTAGCAATTGGTAGCTCTGCCTTCAGCCCAATATGGGAAAGCTATCACTGGTTAGGGATTACTTTACTTGCGGCAAGCTTACCCATAATATATAGTGCAATGACTTTGCTGACACGCAAGGCCAAATGAAAAAATGACCTAGTCGCTACAGGCTAGGTCATTTTTTATTTGACGATAAGTACAGGTATTGTGGATTGTTTTACGATTTTTTTGCTAGTGCTACCAAGCATTAATGCACGTAGCCCACTCATCCCATGATGGCCTACTACAATCATATCGGCTTCCTTTTCCTTTGCGTAGGCAACAATTTCGGTCACGGGTTCTCCTTGTAAAATAACAATCTGACAATGAATATTTTGTTGTTTCAGCACCGTCTCAACATTGGCGATTTTACGACGACGCTCAATTTCTTGTAAACCAGATCCGCCACTATAGGACTTTGTTGCAAATTCTTCGTCAGTTTCAGCTACATATACAAGGTTAATGGTAGCGGGTTGGTTATGCGCGAGTTTTGCGGCTTCTTTAGCAGCCCGAATTGCATTTTCGGAGCCATCAATCGCTACTACAATTTGTTTATACATCAGTATCCCCCTTATTACGTTAAGTATACAATAAATTAGAAAATACAGGAATATGCGACGGAAGGCGAGGTCACTCGTCTATATCACTAAGGGGAGGGGATGTAATGCCTAAACGCGAGCTAGAGGATTGGTATAACGCTTATAGTACAACCATTTATCAATATGTATTTTTCCTTGTACGCGATGTAGAGCTAGCCGAGGATATCACACAGGAAACCTTTTACCGTGCATATAAGCAAGCAGCGCGCTTTCGTCAGCAGGCAAGCGTAAAAACTTGGTTGCATCGTATTGCACGTAATGCCGCGTATGATGAATTGCGACGTAAAAGGCTCATTGCTTTTGTTACATTTACAAAGCAACACGAACCTCAAATGGATGATTTAGCGCTACGCTCCTTATTAACGAAGGAGTTACATAGCAAGTTGTATCAAGCGATTTCACAACTTAAACTCGTTTATCGTGATGTACTTGTACTGCGCTATATTGAAGAGCTTTCAGTTAAGGACACCGCGCAAATTTTAGGTTTTAGTGAGTCTAAGGTTAAGAGTACAGCTGCACGAGCACTGCAATCATTAACGACTATAATGAAGGAGCGTGGGTGGGATGACGAAATGGCAAGATGAGTTGCGTACTATTAAGGTGAAGCGTAGTCATAAAGAGGAAAGCTATCAAGCAATTGAAGCTCGAATTGCAACTAAACCAGCAAAGAAGTGGCCTATCCCTGCGCTGACAGCTATAGTTATGCTGGCATTACTTATTGTTGCTTTACCAATGACACCAAAACAATCCACAAGTGATAATTTAAGTGTTTATAAGGTAAGTTATAAAGCAAATCAGCACACACATTTCGAAGCGGGTTCGCCGCTAACTTATTATGGTATTAAGACAACCACTAATGCAGATGTTGTAGCACTAGCTAAACGCATCATTACTAAACCAGAAGAAGTTGCACCGAGTCAACTACATTATATGTATGATATTGTGGCACACACTAATCAAGGTCAGTATAACTATCGAATTGCCCTAGCAGATGGTAAGTATTTTGCGATTAATCAGCACACAAAGGGCGCTGTAGCCATTACGTATAATGACCAATATCTTTTTTATGAGTTATACGAAGGAGGTACTAGTGTAGTACTAGTGATACCATTATTTTTATTACTCTTGCAAGGCTTAGCAATCATTGTGATACGTAAGCGCTATGGTCAGCCAAACTGCCGATTAAAGCGTATGAAAGTTGATGTACTGTATTTTGTTATTGCTATTATTACAAGTACGATAATGTGGAATACACCTAAATGGTTAGGGTTTATTGTGCTACTACTAGTTGTAGTCGGGGATATCATTTACCGCAGACAGTATTTTATGAAGCATCAAGCCAATTACTCTGTCCATTTACAACAGCTTGTTACTATAGCTGTTAGGTTAATGATAATTGGCGTATTGTTTTTTTACCTATAAGCCTTATGCTTATAGGTTTTTTTATTTCACAAAGACGAAGTTCACGTGAATTTTATTTGTCAAAGCTCCGAACTTTCATGATTACACGATGATTTCACAGCCTTTTCAATGTTCCTTCACTTCCTTTTAGTACGATGAGTTAGAAAATTTAACTTACGAGGAGGAACAGGGATATGAATTTTCCATCGGTGGATTATTCGTGGTTTGGTAATGGCTCAGTCATTGCATTGATTGCGATTGTACACGTTGTCATCAGTCATGGTGTAGCAATTGGGACAATTGCATTAATGGTGACAATGGAGTACCGCGCTGTACGCACAAAAAATGCCAAGCTTGACCAGTTAGCAAAAAAAATTGCTAAGTGGGTATTAATTATAACGACCACAGTAGGCGCAATGACAGGTGTTGGAATTTGGTTTTCAACAACGGTGATTCAGCCCGATTCAATTGGTGCACTTTTACGTATTTTCTTCTGGGCTTGGGTAGCTGAGTGGGCGGTCTTTATTACAGAGGTTGTACTACTAATTATTTATTATTATACCTGGGATACATGGAAGGATGGCAAAGCTAAAATACGTCACCTTAAGTTAGGGATGACATTAGCATTTGCATCGTGGTTAACGATGGCAATTATTACAGGTGTACTAGCAGCAAAACTAACACCAGGGTTATGGACAGAAACATTATCATTTTGGAATGCATTTATTAATCCTACATACTTACCATCATTAGGTTTCCGTATGTTCTTAGCTGTAATGTTAGCAATTGCATTACTATCCTTCTTTATTCGTTGGCGTGTTAAGGATGTTGAGTTACGCGGCGAAGTATTTAGTGTGTTTGGTTTATGGGGTGCGATTTCCTTACCAGCAACTTTTATTTTTGGTTTATGGTATTTATGGTCAATTCCTACAGAGGCCTACAATATGATTGTTTGGTCCACAGGTATGCCAGAAAACGTCTTTAAAGGCTTAAATATTGTTGCCTTTGTTATTTTAGTGGTGTTCTTAATTTGGGTAGTTGTAAAGCCAAAGGCAGTGCCATGGCTATTATCGCTAGTCGTGATGGGCGCTTCAATTGGCTTTATTGGCGAATTTGAAGTGGTACGTGAATCCATCCGTAAGCCTTTTATTATTTATGATTACATGTATGCTAACGGCTTATTAGCGAAAGATCGTGAAAAGTACGATGAGGAGGGCTTCCTAACACATGCTACATGGGCAAAGGAAAAGGAAGTCACTGCTGAAAATATGGTAGAGGCAGGGCGCGAAGTATTTATTGGGCAATGTATTACCTGTCATACCGTTGATGGTTGGCGCTCAAAGCGTTCATTAACTAAGCGTATGGATGGTTGGGACGAAGAAGCAATGAAAGGCTTCATACCAACTATGCACAATGTGCGTGTAGCGATGCCACCATTTATGGGGACAGACGAAGAACTTGCTGCATTAGCTGCCTATATTAGTACGGAGTTAAATGGCGAGCGCACAAATAAAACGCAAGAGGTGAGCGCAAAATGATGTTATTAACAACATTAATTGCACCTGATAATCAACTGCCTATTCCAGCAAATATTGGGCTACTAGAGGTGCTCATTGTGGTAACCTTCATGCTACACATCGTCTTTGTTAACTTCACCATTTCATTAACAGCAGGTGCAGTAGGTTTAGAAGCAATGGGTATCCTAAAAAAGAATCCAGTCATGGATAAGATGGCACAGATTGCTTCTTACCATGCTTCGATACATAAAAGTATCGCAGTAGTGCTAGGTGTTGGGCCATTATTAATGATTAGTGTAATTTATACACAATATTTTTATGCCTCTACAATTTTAATTGGTAAGGCATGGTTAAGTGTTTTGATATTATTAATTGTCGCGTTCCTATTGTTATATTTATATAAATTTACATGGGATAAATGGCAAAATAAAAAAGCACTGCATTTATTCATTGGATTTTTAGCTATGGCGATTTTATTCTTTGTGCCATTAATCTTTATTGTAAACGTGGTATCTATGCTTTACCCAGAGCAGTGGGCAAGCGCGAATGGCTTTTTCCATAGCCTATTCCACTACCCACAAATTTGGCAGCGTTACTTACACTTTATGCTAGCGAGTTTAGCGACGGGTGGTTTCTACTTCTTTATTTACTTTAGCTTTAAAAAATACCGTGGTGCGACACTAACACCAGCAGAGCAAGCAGCTAAAGTATTTGGGGTTAAGGTTGGCTTTTGGGTAACAGTGGTACAACTTGTAGCGGGCTTCTTGTTATTGTTCTCATTTGATAAGGAGATTCGTATGTTATACCTAGGAGAGGATCTACTGTTAACAAGTTTACTTGTAGCCTCTATTATTTTAACGATTGTGCTATGTGGCTTTTTATTTACAGCAGGGCAAAAGGATTCCTCTAAGGCCTTTATGGCGTCACTTGTAACCTTTATTTTAATTATTGGTATCATGGGATGGATGCGTCACGAATTACGTGAAGCATACTTAAAGCCATATATCGACGAAAACCCACGTACAACAGAATACAGTCAACCAAAGGAATGACAGCAATACCAAGCGCTATAAAGTGCTTGGTATTTTTCTTTTTCGAGAAAAATTAACACATTAAAAATATTTTTGTTGCTTTTTCTAGCATTTGTGTGAAAATTAAGAAGAATAAGGTAACAAGCTATATTGGTGCTGTACGCTACATAAAGTGTAGTAGCACAATAATTTTATTTAAAAAGGTATATCAACACAATGCGCTAGCGAACCGATTATCAATAATAGCAACTAAAATATTCATTATATTCAGAAAATATAGATAATAGTATTGTGAATTAGTCGCTTTGCGTATATAATTATCAGAAATATCACACTTTTAAGAAAACATCATTAGGGGGAATTGACATGACAGAGAAAAACAACTTTAAAAAAGTAGGTTCACTGGTTTTAGCTTCTTCTTTAGTAATGGGCGCACTAGCAGGGTGCGGTGCTAAAGAGGGTGGCGGCACATCAACAGGAGGCTCAAGTGACGGTGGCTCATCAGGCGGCGGTGGTGATACCATTAAAATCGGTGCTAACTTAGAGCTTTCAGGCCCTGTAGCTTCTTACGGTTCATCTATCGGACAAGGTGCAGAGTTAGCAGTTAAAGAGATTAATGACGCAGGCGGTATTGATGGCAAAAAGCTTGAACTTGTAAAGTTAGATAATAAATCAGAGAACGCAGAGTCTGTAGCACAGGCAATGAAGCTTGCCACACAGGAGAAGGTTGTAGCAATGCTGTCACCAGCAACATCAGGTAATACAATTGCGACTGTGCAAATAGCTAACGAGCAAAAGGTACCAACAATTGGCGCAGCAGCAACAGCACCAAATGTAACGATTAATGATGATGGCTCATTAAATGACTATGCTTTCCGTACATGCTTCATTGACCCATTCCAAGGGACAGTAGCAGCAAACTTTGCTGTAGATGAGCTAGATGCGAAAAACGTAGCTATTTTTGCAGATAATGCTTCAGACTATGCCAAAGGGCTAGCGGCATCGTTTAAAGAAACTATCGGCGAAAAAGGCGGCAAGGTAGTAGCTGAAGAAGCCTATGTAGCAAAAGATACAGACTTTAAAACAACATTAACACGTATCAAGGCAGCTAAGCCGGACTTCATTTTTATCCCAGGTTACTACGAGGAAGTTGGATTAATTGTTAAGCAAGCGCGTGAGTTAGGCATTGATGTACCTTTAATGGGTGCAGATGGCTGGGATTCACCAAAGCTTGTTGAGTTAGCTGGCGCAGATGCATTAAATAAAACGTATATTACTAACCACTATTCAGCAGAGGACCCAGACAAAAAAATTCAAGATTTTGTAGCAGCTTTTAAAAAGGAATATAGCGATAAGTCACCGGATGCGTTTAATGCACTTGGTTATGACAGTGTGTACTTCTTAAAAGATGCGATTGAGCGTGCAGATTCATTAGATGGCGAGGCAATCAAAAAAGCATTAGCAGATACAAAGGATCTTACATTAGTTACAGGGACATTCTCAGTTGACGAAAACCACAACCCAGTTAAAACAGCCACAGTTCTCGAATTCGTAGACGGTAAACAGAAGTTCAACTCTAAAGTTAATCCGTAAACAAGTGAGTAGGTATGGGGGCGATCAACTTCGCCCTCTTTTTTTCGGTTAAAGCATTGATAAGGGAGTGAGGAAAATGGAATGGGTTCAGCAGCTAGTCAATGGGATTTCGATAGGTAGTATTTATGCACTTATTGCACTGGGCTACACAATGGTTTATGGCATTATTAAACTCATTAACTTTGCGCATGGTGATGTCTTTATGGTCGGCGCTTTTATTGGCTTTTATGCCATTGCTAAATGGGAAATGAATTTCTTTGCAGCATTATTACTAGCCATGATGCTTTGTGCAGTGTTCGGTGTAATTATTGAGCGTGTAGCTTATAAACGACTGCGTAACTCTACACGTATCGCAGCACTAATTACAGCCATTGGTGTGTCGTTACTGATTGAATATACGGTCGTGTTTTTTAGAGGCGCACAACTAGAGTCATACCCAAATACGATTGAAAACAAAGCAATTACAATTTTTGGTGCACAAATTGGTACGCATTCAATTTTAATTTTATCTGTTTCGATTGGTCTTATGATTTTATTACAGTTCATTGTACAAAAAACGAAAATCGGTAAAGCTATGCGTGCTGTTTCACATGATGCAGATGCAGCAAAGCTAATGGGGATTAATGTTGATAATACAATTTCGGCAACTTTCGCGATTGGCTCAGCGCTCGCAGGGGCAGCTGGTGTAATCTTTGGTCTTTACTATACAAAGATTGATCCATTTATGGGTGTAATCCCAGGGCTTAAAGCCTTTATTGCGGCAGTACTTGGAGGTATTGGTATTATCCCAGGCGCGATGGTTGGGGGCATGCTACTAGGTGTGGTAGAGACCGTAGTAAGCGCGTTAGGCTTTTCATTATGGCGAGATGCAGCAGCCTTTGTTATTTTAATTTTAATTTTAGTATTTAAACCAGAGGGCATCTTTGGCAAAAATGCTCGCGAGAAAGTGTAGGTGACGAAAACGATGAAAAAATCAAAAATCTTTTGGGGTTATCTCGTAATAGCGTTAGTCATCTATGCAGTAGGGCAAGCGCTAATCTCGATGAACATTATTGATTTATACTATCAAAACATGCTGATTACGATGTGTATTAACCTAATGTTAGCAGTAAGCTTACATTTAGTTATTGGTATAACAGGTCAGTTTTCCATTGGTCACGCAGGCTTCTTAGCAGTGGGTGCTTATGTGTCGGCTATTGTAACGATGAAGCTTGGCATGCCATTTATTGTCGCTATTTTAGCAGGTGCAGTTGTTGCAATGCTAGCAGGTTTATTGGTTGGTATTCCAACATTACGTTTAAAGGGAGATTACTTAGCAATTGCCACATTAGGCTTTGCTGAAATTATTCGAATTGTAATTTTAAACATTGATTATGTTGGTGGAGCAGCTGGTATGCAGGTTAGCCATATGACGACATGGACATATGCTTTCTTCACAGCTTTAATTACAGTCATTGTGATTTCCAACTTTACTAAGTCGCGTCATGGACGTGCATGTATTTCGATTCGCGAGGACGAAATTGCTTCGGACGCAATGGGTATTAACACGACATACTACAAAGTAGCGGCTTTTGCGATTGGTGCGTTTTTTGCAGGGGTAGCAGGCGCAATTTTTGCACATAACACTTATATCATCCAACCAGGTTCCTTTGGCTTCTTAAAGTCCTTTGATATTTTAATTTTTGTAGTATTAGGTGGCTTAGGTAGCTTATCAGGATCGGTGATTTCGGCGATTTTACTAACGCTAGTATCGTCCTACTTAGCTAACTTCCCAGAGACACGCATGATTATTTATAGCCTTGTGTTAATTTTAGTTATGCTATATCGTCCAACAGGCCTAATGGGAACTAAGGAAATTACAGACCTCTTTAAATCTAAAAAAAAGGGAGGTATGACAAATGACGAATAATACAATTTTACATGTGGATAATATGGGCATTACATTTGGTGGCTTAAAAGCTGTACAAGGAGTTAACATGACGTTACAGCAAGGTGAGCTAGTTGGCCTTATTGGTCCAAATGGTGCGGGTAAAACTACAAGTTTTAATATGCTAACGGGTGTTTATAAACCAACAGAAGGCAAAATCACTTTTGATGGCAACGTTATTAATGGTAAAAAGCCTTACCAAGTGACGCGCGGTGGTATTAGTCGTACCTTCCAAAACATTCGGTTATTTAAAGATTTGTCTGTGCTAGATAATGTAAAGGTAGCTAACCACTCACTTGCTAAGCACACGATTATCTCTTCTATTTTCCGTTTACCTACGCACTTCTCTGGAGAGGAGCGCATGGAAGAAGAATCACTCGCCTTTTTAAAAATTTTCGGCTTAGATAAATATAAGGACGAGTTAGCACGTAATCTCCCTTATGGTAAACAACGCCGTCTCGAAATCGCGCGTGCATTAGCAGCCAAACCTAAGTTATTACTATTGGATGAACCAGCCGCAGGTATGAATCCACAAGAAACACAGGATTTAATGGAGTTAATTTCATTTATCCGTAAAGAATTTGATTTAACTATTTTATTAATCGAACATGATATGAATTTAGTTATGGGAATTTGTGAACGCATTTATGTATTGGACCATGGGCAATTAATTGCAGATGGTACACCACAGGAAATTCGTGATAATCCAAAAGTAATTGAAGCGTATTTAGGTGAGGAGGTCGTTGATTAATGCTACTTGTAAATGATATTGATGTATACTATGGCAACATTCAAGCATTAAAGGGAGTCTCACTTGAGGTAAATGAAGGCGAAATTGTAACATTAATTGGTGCAAATGGTGCAGGTAAAAGCACATTACTTCAAACATTATCAGGGTTACTAAAACCAAAACGTGGTGGCATTGAATATTTAGGTGAGTCCATTGCAGGGAAGCCCGCCCAATCTATCGTAAAAGCAGGTATCTCACATGTACCAGAGGGGCGTCGTGTATTTGCCAATATGACCGTAGAAGAAAACCTCGACCTTGGTGCATACTTGCGTAAGGATCGCGCAGGTATTGCTAAAGATTTAGCCCATGTGTATGAATTGTTTCCGCGGCTATTAGAGCGTCGTAAACAGCAGTCAGGCACACTTTCTGGTGGTGAGCAGCAGATGCTAGCAATGGGACGAGCAATCATGGCAAAGCCTAAACTGCTATTACTAGATGAGCCATCAATGGGGTTAGCACCACTGATGGTGAAAAATATTTTTAGCATTATTGAGCAAATTAATAAAGAAGGCACAACGATTTTATTAGTCGAGCAAAATGCCAATATGGCATTATCTGTAGCAAATCGTGCATATGTGCTAGAAACAGGGAAAATTGTATTAGCAGGTACAGCTAAAGAGCTACAAGAAAGTGATGAAGTTAAAGCGGCTTACTTAGGTGGGCTATAATATATGTAGCAAGAAAGGAACCGCGCAACTGTGCGGTTTCTTATTTTTTATATAGCCATTTGTCCCAACTACAGTTTTTCTGTACAATTAATAAAGAGGTGACGGTAATGATACAAATTAAACCGCTTCAAAGGGAGCATATGGCAAGCTATTTACGCGCAACAGAGGACGAAGAAATTCGTTACCTTACAGGCACGCGTACGAGTTTTACTTTAGCGCAAATTGAGGCATATTATGAGCGTATTAGTATGGATAATACGAGACGTGATTACGCCATTTGCTTGCAAGATGAGGTGATTGGTGATTTTACACTGATGAATATTGATACCGAAAATCATTCCGTTGGCTTCCGCATTGCGCTCCATGATCGTACAAAATTTGGTCAAGGCTATGGGAGTGCAGCTGTGCGTGAGGCATTGCGTATTGCTTTTGAGGATTTAGATTTACATCGCGTACAGCTAGAAGTATATAATCATAATCCACGAGCGATTGCTGTGTACGAAAAGGTTGGCTTTGTACAAGAGGGTGTACTTCGTGATGCGATTTGTTTAGACGGCGTTTACCATGATGAGATTATAATGAGTGTACTACGTACCGAATATAAAAAATAACCGAGAAAGGCTTACGCCTCACTCGGTTATTTTTTTGGTGTGTAGTTTAATAAATTAAACAATGTTTCGCGTTCGTTTGTAGTAAGGTCTCGCCATTGACCTACTTTTAAATTACCAATTTCAATATTCATAATGCGGATACGTTGTAAACGCTGTACGCCATATCCAAGTGTAGAACACATACGGCGGATTTGACGATTTAATCCTTGCTCTAAAATAATGCGGAATACACTACGCGAAATTTTTTCGACACGGCAAGGTAACGTCGTTGTATCCAAAATATCAACGCCTGCACCCATCTGTTCGATAAAGTCATCCGTAATTGGTTGATCCACTTGAACGATATACTCTTTTTCGTGGTGATTTTCGGCACGTAAGATTTTATTAACAATATCACCATCATTCGTTAACAGTAATAAGCCCTCAGAATCTTTGTCTAGGCGACCAATATGAAAGATACGCAATGGGTGATTAATAAAATCAACCACATTGCCTTTAATATGTTGCTCAGTTGTACTTGTAATGCCAACAGGCTTGTTTAACACGATGTATACAAGCTCTTGCTCACGTTCGACTATGTTGCCATCAACACGCACTTCATCGCCTTCGTTTACCTGACTACCTAATGTAGCAAGCTCACCATTAATTTTAATACGTCCATCCTCAATCCATTTATCAGCGCCACGGCGTGATGTAATACCTGTTTCACTTAAAAATTTATTAATTCGCAATGTCATCACCTATTTATTGTAGTTTCTCTTAGTATACACGAAATCAATTTTCGTATTGAAACAAAACGCGAGCCTCGTTCGTATAAAGGTAAAGGAGTGATATGTATGATAATCGAACAACGTTTAGAAGAAGTATATGGCGTGGTTAAACAACAATTGCGTTATCAAGCAACCACACCATTATTATTAGCTTTAACAACTACTTTCAGTTTGCGTGACGAAGGTTTTGAAATAGCAAAATATGAAGCTCTCAAAGAGGAAGTAAAAAAGCAAACAGGAGCTTTTTCTTACTTACGCAGTAACATCAGTATGATTTTGCCAAACTTAATGCCAGCAACTGATGCACAAGAAGCTGTAGCACAATTATTAGCGAACTATGAATTATTAATCGAGCAAACTATATACAGGACGAGGCACATGCTAAAAGAGCAATGAGCTATTACACAACCCTTTGTACACACCATATGTTTTTAACTACACATGATGATGTGCCTTATGCAGTTCTTTTAACAGTGAAGGAAGAACAAAATCCTGTGCAACTAGCTGATACTGTACACCAATACATCAAAGATTTAACGGCGCGTGGTTATTATAAGAGTAACGAATTATTATGGCTAGCTCAGTTATTAGCAATGGATGATGCAAATTACCAGTCTACACGTGTTGAAGATATCGTAGCTATGGAACAAAAGTTAGTGCGATTTGGTATTAAAAAGAAGGCGCAACACTACGTTATTATTGGGTTATTAACTTTATTGAACTATAACGATACCCAGCTAACACATATTATTGGATTATCTGACACTCTAGCTAAAATGAAGCAGTTTAAATGGTACAAACAATATGCATTGTATAGTGCTATTCAAATTACTGTGCATATTACTAAGGGAGAAACGGACGGTATGCTTGAAGCGAGTGTTTTGACAGCAATCGAAACAGCTATTCAAGCGCAACAAATGACGGTAGCAGTCACACTAATGAACACGAATAGTGCTACATAATGTTTCACATGAAACAATGGTGATATATTGCTGACTATGTTGCGTAAAACACAACTATTTTGAGATAATAAAATAGTGTTGATTTATCAGGTAAAGTATAGGTAAGATTGACACAATAACGATATTTTTAAAAGGGGTGTTAGGCTATGCAAACAAATAAGGTGCCTATGGGGCATTCAAGAACGATTCAAAGCCACTTGATTTTACCACCAGACACAAACCATCATAAAACTATTTTTGGTGGTAAGGTATTAGCATATATTGATGAAATTGCTGCAATCACATCTATGAAGCATGCAAGGGGAGAAGTTGTAACGGCTTCAATTGACTCTGTAGACTTTTTATCGCCAGCAAGCGAGGGAGATGTCATTGAGCTTGAGGGGATTGTGACCTCAACAGGACGCACGTCCATGGAAGTTTACGTACGTGTAGTTTCACGTAACTTAATGACAGGTGAGGAAAAGCTTACAACTGAATCGTTTGTGACGATGGTAGCTGTTGATGGTGAAGGTCATCCACGCGAGATTCCGAGCGTGTTTCCTGAAACTGAAGTAGAACATCGCTTATTTAATACAGGGCCTGCACGTCGTGAACATCGTAAAAAGAAACGAATGATTACACATAAATAAGTAAAAGGAGAGGTCGCTATATAAGCAACCTCTCCTTTTTTTAATCTTCGCTGAGCTGACCAACGACATCGATAAGTGCATCAGATGAAGTTGATACGAGACCAGCTGCTTGGGACATATCTGTAATCAACAATGAAATCTTAGAAATATCTTGGGATGTATTTAAATACTGTGACTGAATACCAGACACGGCTGTTGTAATAGCGCCAAACGATTCGGACAAGCGTGTTTGTGTCGCTACACTTTGGTGAATTTGAGCATCCACATTCGTTACAGAGCTAGCCATTGAGCTGATGTTAGATTCGGTATCATTAATCAGATGTGAAACGTTTAACACGGCTTTCTTAGTTTCTTCTGCAAGTTTACGCACCTCATCTGCTACTACAGCAAAGCCTTTACCATGTTCACCCGCGCGTGCTGCTTCAATTGAAGCGTTAAGTGCAAGCAGGTTAGTTTGGTCAGCAATCGTAGTAACTAGATTAACAATTTCCGAAATTTTATTAGATGAGTCGCGTAGTTTATTCATTGTAACGTCGAGTTCATTGACGCTTGTTAAAATGACATGCATTAACTCATTTTGCTCATGCAATTCCGTTTGACCATGCTTAGATTTTTGTTCAGTTTCGGCTACTAGAACTAAACCTTGTTCAGTAGCTTCTGCAATATCATTAGCCTCCGACGAAATCTCATGAAGCGCCGCTGTTGTTTCTTCGCTAATGGCGTTAAGCTCTTGCGCTGTGCTTTGGATAGTATTAATGATGCCTTGTTTACGATCATTAACACGCTCACGTGCTAGTTTTTCGACATTTTCATAAGCCTCAATAACAAGCTGTTGCTCTAAATTAATGAGCTTAGTAAATGCAGTAATAGCGCGTGCAGCATCTGAAGTAGAAAGTTGTAAAGATGTGAGTAAGTTAATAAATGTAGTAATCAAAGACTGGAATGAACCTAGGTACCATTTTGATTGCAGACCAATACGCACATGCACAGCAGCGATACGCTTACGGTCTTGAATATAAGCATCATCAATGCGTGAATCGAAAATACCGCTAATGTGACGATGTAATGTAATTTTTAAACGTTCAATTTGTGAGTGTGTACTTATAATAGAAGTAAGCTCAGCATTTGCACTAACGCCTTCATAAAAGCGGTCTACCATCACGGGAATAACCTCTTGTAAATGAGGTTGAAGCTGCTTGATAATCGCTAAGTCGTCTTTAGTTAGCTCGAGTAAATCAAGTTGCTTCTGGATGGATGGGTAATGTGCTAAATCAATATGTACTTGTGATAAATATGAAGCAGGGTCGAGAATGACTTGCGGCTCGTTTGCTTTTTTTGTAAACCAACTCATAAAAAAGACTCCTTTTAATAAAAATATGTTTTGTCGTTTATGTAGTAAATGACGTGAAAATGTAAGAGATGTTAGTTAAATTATCGAAAAAGACGAAAAATTAGGAATAGGGCAAAGGGGTTACTAGCTATAATAGCAAGATTGTAACGTAAAATCTATGCGCTATGCTATACTTACTAGATTAATTATAGTACAAAGTGAATCGTGGTGCCTAAAAAACAGCTTTTGGCACATAATTGTAACGACCTTAATATCAAAAAAAAAATGAATATGCTAGTATTAAGTTAGTAGATTATGATAAGGAGGAACAAGCGATGCATTGGCAACGTTTTAAGTTTGTAATACCGATGATGGTTATTGTAGCAGCTACCGCTTTTTATATGCTAGGTGAGTTTCATCCGCTTGTAGAGTCTCGTGAACGTTTATTAATTATTGCTGGCGCAACATTATTTGCAGGTGTTATTTCATACTTCCTATTTCCACAGGCAAGTGAAGATAACCGCGATGATTATTGGCCAGACCGTACGGATATTAACTTTTTAAAGAAAAAAGATAAATAATAAAAAATGCCAACCTACAGATAAATGAAGTAGGTTGGCATTTTTTTAAGGTTTAAATAATTTAAACCACCCTTTAGCTTTAAAGACGAGCACCATACCAATGCCAATAACAAACATTACACCTAATACAATAAAGTAATTGTATTTACCAGCAAGCTCGGGCATGTTTTCGAAGTTCATTCCGTAAATCCCTGCGATAAAGGTAAGTGGAATGAAGATGGTAGAAACAATCGTTAATGTCATCATAATGCCGTTCATGCGGTTAGAGTTCATTGCCATATAGCTATCGCGCATATCTGCAGTAAGCTCACGATTGGACTCTACCATTTCTGTTAGCTTAATTAAATGGTCATGGATATCGGCAAAGTAGGCACGTTCACTCTTTTTAAGTGGAAAACGGTAAGAGCCTAAAATACGGTACAGTAAATCACGCATTGGCAAAATAATACGGCGTAAATGTAATAAGTCACTGCGGAAGTCAAAGACAAACTGCATCGTTTTCATACTGTTATGATAGGTCATTTCGTCTTCAAGGCGATTTAATTGGTCTTCAATTTTATAAACTAAAGGAAAATAACTATCAACGATTTTATCAATCGTTTGGTAGAGCACAAAGTAAGATGTTGTATCCCACTTCTTTGGTTTTGTTGCTAAACGATGGCGCACAATTTCAATTTCAGGTACATGTTCCTTGTGAAACGTTACGACAAATTTTTCGGAAACAAATAAATTAATCTCTTCAGGATCGAGCGTATCATCATTAATACGATGCGTAACAAAAAAGTAATAGTCATCGTAATAATCCATTTTTGGTCGTTGCAAGCGCATTAAGCAGTCTTCAATGGCCAGTGGGTGAAAGTGAAAGAAGCTGTCTAATAATTTTTCTTCTTCGACAGTAGGCTTATCAAAATCGACCCAATACCAATCAAAGTCGCCACTTGCTAATTGTTCTAATGGGATGCCCTCAACAAGTTTTTGTTCCTTCGTGCGAGCAATAGTATGTATCACATTCCATCAACTCCTTATTTTTTATAGCATGTCCAACCACAAAATAATGTAGTAGAGAAAAATCGCGCTATTTTTTCAAAGCCTGCATCTTTCAAAATACATACCATCTCTTGTTCTGTAATAAAGCTTAGGCTACGGATTTGCTTCTCCATTGAAGCCACTTGTTCTACCGAAAGTTTAGTATTTTGTAGCCAGTAAGCGCGCCACAAATCAAACTGCTGCTCTGTTTGTTCTGTACCTTGCTCTCCGCATTTGCAAACTATAATAAAAGGTGCGCCTTGTTTAATGTGTTCGGCTAACTTTTTTACAGTGGCAACTTGCTCAGCGCGGGTTTTAATAAAATGTAAAACAAGTAAGCAAGTAGCGCCGTCAAATTGTTTAGTTAGCGACACGTTGAGTACAGTACCTTTTAGTAACTCTACAGGGTTTTGTAGCTGTTGATCATATAATTTTTGTTGGGTAATCGTAAGCATTGCCTGCGACGGGTCGAGCGCCGTAAACTGCCATGCATGGTTAGTATCAGCAAAATGCAAAAGTTCGTTGCCACTCCCTACGCCTGCAATTAAAATATTTGCTTGCTTAGGTAATGCCATTTGTAAAAATGCCTGTGACAAACGTAGCATCGCATCATAACTTGGCAATGTGCGTCGAATGCCACGTTCGTACTCCGCACTTAATTCTTTATCAAATTTCATCAAAAAATCCCCCTTTGTGTTTGAAACTTTTTATGAAAGTGTACGTATAAATAGTATAAAGGATTTATAGAAAGGATGAGAGACTTTGGATAATAAACTTTCTAAAATAATCGTACACTCAAGCTTTTATTACGCGCCCTTTTTAGTGCCAGTCATTATGTTTTTTATCGCGACACTTGTAACGAATGATGAAGAGGTCCGTCGCTTATCTGTACAGGCTGTATTATTTCAAATTGTATTAGCTGTGTTACTTAGCGTATCATGGGCATTTACATTCCTAATCATTGGATTTCCGTTTTTAATTATCTTTGGTTTAATTTATATCTGTGCTCCAATTATTGGTATTATCCGTGCGCTACAAGGCGAAACATGGAATTACCCAATCGTTGGTCGCTTAGTATAAGAGTAGTGTGTCCCCTTGGGCACACTACTTTTTTTGAAGGGTTTTCTTTTGCAATACAATCTTGATTTTTTTATAATAAAGTCAAAGATAGTCAAAGTCAGTAACCATAAATGTTAAGAGAGGTGGTTATCGTGCGAAATACATCAGATATTATAGAAAGCTATTTAAAGCAAATAATTGAGTTAAATGATCAAGGTACAGTGGAGATTAAACGTAGTGAAATTGCGCTTAAGTTTAATTGCGTACCTTCACAAATAAATTATGTAATTAACACCCGCTTCACAGAGGAACGTGGCTATTTAGTTGAAAGTAAACGTGGTGGTGGCGGTTATATTAGGATATTACGTGTGCAACCACATTCGCAAAAAGAGTTAATTGAAGCTATGATTACCCAAATTGCAGATGAGGCTACACAAACTATGGCAGAGGATTATGTTTATCGTTTATTAGATGAGGAAGTTATTACAAAACGAGAGGCAAAAATGATTTTAGCTGCGACGATGCGCACGACATTAAATGTGCCGTTACCGCTTCGTGATCAGCTAAGAGCACGTGTGCTAAGCTCGGTACTTGTAACCCTGAAATATGAACAACGAAAAGAAGGTGAGTAATGTGTTATGTGAACGCTGTGAACAACGGCAAGCCGTTATAACAATTTCTAAAAATAACAATGGTGAGCAAGCTATCCACCATTATTGTGAGAAATGCGCCCAAAACTTTTATCCCTTTACAAATGAAATGCCAAAAGAACCGATTTCAATTCAACAATTACTTGCTAACTGGCAAGCACCTAAAAATATACGTAAAGAACAATTACGTTGTGAAGGGTGTGGCTATACGTATGCGCACTTCCGTAAAACGGGGCGCTTTGGCTGTGCTACATGTTACGACACATTTGCAGAGCAAATACCTAAAATTTTGCAGCCCATTCAAGCTGATTTACAACATGTAGGTGCTATGCCAACTATGTTGGAAAATAAAAAAGCGATGCAAAATGAAGTAGCTTCACTACGACAACAAATGCAAGAAGCCGTAGTAAGCGAAAGTTTTGAGCAAGCTGCCTTACTACGAGATGCCATTAAAGAGTTAGAGGCTAAGGTACAGGAGGGGAAGGCAAATGAATAATATCGATGATTTTTTACGATACACGCGTGATTGTGATATTACATTAGCTGATGCAACTCCAAATAGTGTAGCGATGAGTAGTCGTATACGCCTAGCTCGTAATCTTGAGGGATTTCGCTTTCCACCTTATTTAACAGAAGGAGAGGAAGCGGAAATTGAACGTGAAGTAACACATGCTTTACTGGATAATGTAGAAGGCTTACATTATTTTGACTTGCAAGAGATGCCTTTACTAGCACGTCAGGTGTTAGTTGAAAAACACTTAATTAGTCCGCAATTTTTACAGCAACAGCAAGGAGCATTAATTATTGCTGCGGATGAGCAAACAAGCATTATGGTAAATGAGGAGGACCATCTACGCATCCAATGTTTAGCGCCTGGTCTTAAACTTCAAGAAACCTATGAGCATGCTTTAATGCTTGACCGCCAAATTGAACAGGCACACCCCTATATGTATCATCAGCAATACGGTTATTTAACAAGTTGTCCTACTAATCTAGGTACAGGTTTACGAGCGTCCGTAATGCTACATTTACCAGCACTTACTATGACCAATCGCATGAATGTAATTATTCAAGCCATGCTACGCTTAGGTATGGTTGTGCGGGGTATATATGGAGAAGGTAGTGCAAGTTTGGGTAACATTTACCAAATTTCTAATCAAGAAACCCTTGGTAAATCTGAACAGCAAATTTTACATGACTTACAACAGCAAGTAGAACAAATAATTGAATATGAGTTGCGTGCACGTAAAGCATTAATGCAACAATCTAGCATTCTACTTGAAGATCAAATACAACGAGCACTAGGTACGTTACGTTATGCACGTACGATAACTAGTGAGGAAGCAGCAAGAGGATTGTCGAGCATACGTTTAGGTATCGACCTTGGCATTATTACAGACGTAACGATTAAAGCTGTTAACGCTTGTATTAGCTGTATGCAACCAGGCTTCCTGCAATATTATAAAAACGAGGCAATGCCAACGAATGAACGTGACATTGCACGCGCAACACTGATTAGAGATTTATTAACCAACTAACGTATAAGAGGAGGAAATAGTATGTTTAATCGATTTACAGAACGTGCAAATAAGGTGTTAAATTTAGCGCAAGATGAGGCAAAGCGTTGGAAGGCCTCAAAAATTGGTACTGAACATTTACTGTTAGGACTTGTGCGTGAAGGAGAAGGTATTGCCGCTAAAGCATTAGCAGCAGCCAATGTTACACCAGAAATGATTGAACGAGGTATCGAGCAACTAGTAGGGCATGGTACTGAGGAAGTAGATGCAGTTGTGCATCATACGCCACGTGCTAAGCGCGTATTAGAGCTAGCTGCAGATGAAGCGCGTAAATTAAATCACAATTATATTGGTACTGAACATATTTTACTTGGTTTAATTCGTGAAGAGGAAGGCGTAGCTGCACGTGTTTTAAATAACGTGGGGGTAGGCTTAAATAAAACGCGTCAGCAAGTATTATTATTACTTGGTAATAGTGAGCATGGTCAGCAAACACCGAATGGCGCTACTGTTAACCAACCAGCAAACACACCGACATTAGATGGACTAGCACGTGATTTAACACAAATCGCACGTGAAGGGACACTAGATCCTGTTATCGGACGCAGTAAGGAAATTACACGTGTCATTGAAGTGTTATCTCGCCGTACAAAAAACAACCCTGTATTAATTGGTGAGCCAGGTGTTGGTAAAACAGCAATTGCTGAAGGGTTAGCACAACAAATTGTTAATAATGAAGTACCTGAAATTTTACGTCACAAACGTGTTATGACATTAGATATGGGTACAGTTGTAGCAGGTACTAAATACCGCGGTGAGTTTGAGGACCGCCTTAAAAAAGTAATGGAAGAAATTCGACAAGCAGGCAATGTTATTTTATTTATTGACGAATTGCACACATTAATTGGAGCAGGCGGTGCAGAGGGTGCGATTGATGCCTCTAACATCTTAAAACCATCCTTAGCGCGCGGAGAGCTACAATGTATTGGTGCAACAACACTTGATGAGTACCGTAAATATATCGAAAAAGATGCGGCGCTTGAGCGTCGATTCCAACCAATTCAAGTCGATGAGCCTTCAGTAGAAGAAGCGATTCAAATTATTTATGGACTACGTGATCGCTATGAGGCACACCACTGTGTGAAGATTACAGATGAAGCAGTAGAAGCGGCTGCACAAATGAGTGATCGTTATATTTCAGATCGCTTTTTACCGGATAAAGCGATTGATTTAATTGACGAGGCAGGTTCTAAAGTACGCTTACGTTCTTATGTATTACCACCAAATTTAAAAGATTTAGAAGAAGAGTTAGATAAAGTGCGCGCAGAAAAAAATGCAGCCGTACAAGGACAAGAGTTTGAAAAAGCGGCTAAATTCCGTGACCGCGAAAAACAAATTACACTTGAAGTGCAAGAAATGAAAGATAAGTGGAAAGAAGAGCAAGATAAGGCTGAATTAGAAGTAACAGTTAACGATATTGCACAAGTTGTAGCGATGTGGACAGGTATTCCTGTAGCTAAAATTGCTGAAGAAGAATCAGCAAAACTACTTAACCTCGAAGAAGAACTACACAAACGAGTAGTCGGGCAAGGCGAGGCAGTAGAAGCCATTTCTCGCGCAATTCGTCGTGCACGTGCAGGGCTTAAAGATCCAAAGCGTCCTATTGGTTCGTTTATTTTCTTAGGACCAACAGGGGTTGGTAAAACTGAACTTGCACGCGCGCTAGCGGAAGTAATGTTTGGTGATGAGGATGCTATGATTCGGGTAGATATGTCTGAGTATATGGAAAAACACTCAACTTCACGTTTAGTGGGCTCGCCTCCAGGCTATGTTGGCTTTGAAGATGGTGGACAATTAACCGAAAAGGTACGTCGTAAACCGTACTCAGTAGTGTTACTAGATGAAATTGAAAAAGCACACCCAGATGTCTTTAATATTTTATTACAAGTATTAGATGATGGACGCTTAACAGACTCTAAAGGTCGGGTTGTAGACTTCCGTAATACGGTAGTAATTATGACATCAAACGTTGGTGCAGACGCACTGAAGTATCGCAAAAATGTAGGTTTTAATGTTAATGAGAGTGCAGCAAATGAACATAAGGATATGAAGGGTGTTATGTTGGAAGAATTGAAAAAAGCCTTCCGTCCAGAGTTCTTAAACCGTATTGACGAGATGATTGTCTTCCACTCATTGGACAAAGCGCACTTAAAAGAAATTATTCAATTAATGGCTAAGTCATTAACTAATCGTTTAGCTGAACAAGATATTGCCTTAGAATTTACAGAGGCAGCCTTAGAAAAAATAGCAGATGAGGGTTATGACCCAGAGTACGGTGCACGACCACTACGTCGTGCCTTACAAAAGCATGTAGAGGACCGTCTCTCTGAAGAATTACTTAAAGGTACAATCGCTAAAGGTGGAAATATCATCTTTGATTATGTTGATGGTGACTTTAAAGTACAGCAGGTAACACCAAGTGCTAGTGTGAAATAATTATGAGCGAGCTACTCTATAAAGGAGTAGCTCGTTTTTTGATTCGAATATATGTTCTGTTATACTTAAAAGAAAACAGGAGGCTATTATGGCAAAGAAAAAAACAAAATTTGCGTGTAATGACTGCGGTTACGAGTCTGCAAAATGGATGGGACGCTGTCCAGGGTGCGGGGCATGGAATACGATGGTTGAGGAAATTGAGGTAGTAACAAAAGGGCCACGTGGTGCTTTCCAACACTCAGCAACAGTTACTACAAAAGCTACACCTATTGTAAATGTAGAAACTGTAGAAGAGGCGCGTGTACCTACTACAATGAATGAGTTTAACCGTGTACTTGGCGGTGGCATCGTACCGGGGTCTTTGATTTTAATAGGTGGTGACCCAGGTATTGGTAAGTCTACGTTGCTCCTACAAGTATCTGCGATTTTATCAAACGCTAACCATCGCGTGCTGTATATTTCAGGTGAGGAGTCTATTCGTCAAACAAAGCTACGTGCAGAGCGTTTAGGTGTAACATCTAAAGAGCTCTACATTTATGCCGAAACTAACTTAGAATTTTTGCATCAAACAATTGAACAAGTAAAGCCTAAGTTTGTTATTGTCGATTCTATTCAAACTGTGCATCACCCTGAGGTGACGAGTGCGCCAGGTAGTGTATCACAGGTGCGAGAGTGTACAGCTGAGCTGATGCGTATCGCTAAAACGCAAAACATTGCTATCTTTCTCGTAGGGCATGTAACAAAGGAAGGGCAAATTGCTGGCCCTCGTTTACTGGAACATATGGTAGATACTGTGCTTTATTTTGAGGGAGAGCGCCATCATACGTACCGCATTTTACGAAGCCAAAAAAACCGCTTTGGCTCAACAAATGAGATTGCGATTTTTGAGATGCTACAAAATGGATTAAATGAAGTGCTTAATCCTTCAGAAATGTTTTTACAAGAGCGCTCACAAGGAGCGGCTGGCTCGAGTATCGTAGCATCAATGGAGGGGACACGCCCCATTCTAGTAGAAATTCAGTCTTTAGTTACGCCAACGAGTTTTAACTATCCAAAGCGTATGGCCACTGGACTTGATCAAAACCGTGTGCAACTATTAATGGCTGTTCTTGAAAAGCGAATGGGCTTTATGTTGCAATCACAAGATGCTTATATCAAAGTTGCTGGCGGTGTAAAGCTAGATGAGCCTGCAATTGATTTGGCAGTACTTGTAAGTATTGTGTCGAGCTTTAAAGACCAAGTAGTAAAACAAAGTGATTGTTTTTGTGGTGAGGTAGGCTTAACGGGTGAAGTACGCCGCGTGGCTCGCATCGAGCAACGTGTACAAGAAGCAGCTAAGCTTGGATTTACACGAGCTGTTGTACCTAAATCAAATTTAGGTGGCTGGGATTACCCACCAGGTATTGAAGTAGTAGGTGTCGAAACAATTCAAGAAGCGCTGAAATTAGCGTTTCCGTATCAATAAAAACAACAAACGCATCATCTCAACTTGGAGGTGATGCGTTTTGTTATAAAATCGCTATCGTTTGAACAGCTAAGTTGTAGGAAAAAATGTATAATACAACTATGTAGGAGGTGTTTTATAAAATGTTAAAGCGAACCATTCAAATTGCTTTTTTATTAATTGGAGGAGCCTTAGGATTTATCTTTTTACCGGACTTATACAAATTAATGAATTTATCAACAAACCCTTGGCTTAACAATCCGTATGTTTCTGTATTACTTGGCGCATTGATGTTGTTTATTTTGTCGTTTGCCTTCTCAGATTACTTTGTTAAATTAATTAGTTGGTTAGAGGACACGTTAATTAAAGTACCTGTGGCAGACTTATTATTTGGAACGCTCTGTTTGATTATTGGTTTAGTTATTGCCTTTTTATTAAGTTTTGCTGTTGAGAGTATCCCTATTTTATTTGTACAGCAAGTTGCGCCTATTATGCTATCCATTGTGCTAGGCTACTTAGGCTTTAGAGTAGGGTCAACAAAGCGGGATGAGATTTTACAAATTTTTGCGCTTAAAAATCAAAATGCACAAAAAAAAGCTGCTGCAGAGCCTGAAATTAATCCAGGTCGTCGTAAAGTACTTGATACAAGTGTCATTATTGATGGGCGTATTGCTGATATTGCAGAGACGGGATTTTTAGAGGGAGCCCTTGTAGTACCTCAATTTGTACTAACTGAGCTACAACATATCGCGGACTCATCAGACACACTAAAGCGTACGAGAGGTCGTAGAGGGTTAGATATTTTAAAGCGTCTGCAAGATGATAAGACATCTAATGTAGTAATTACAGACGAAGATTTTGAGGATGTAGCAGAAGTAGATTTAAAGCTTGTGCGTTACGCTAAAAAATACAGTGCCCAAGTGGTAACAAATGATTTTAACTTAAACAAAGTATGTGATTTACATCAGGTGGATGTATTAAATATTAATGATTTAGCTAATGCTGTAAAACCTGTAGTTATACCAGGCGAAAACATGCAGGTAGTCGTGATTAAAGATGGTAAGGAGCACAATCAAGGTGTTGCTTATTTAGATGACGGTACAATGATTGTCGTTGAAGAGGGGCGTTCATACATTGGTCAAGCTATTATGGTGACTGTAACAAGTGTGCTCCAAACTTCAGCAGGTCGAATGATTTTTGCCAAACCAGTAGAAGAGTAGGAAGTGAATGAATTGCAATATGAGGTAGTGTTGCCAGCTGCAGGTAGTGGCAAGCGTATGGGTGCGGGACAGAACAAATTATTTCTTCAACTTGCGAATAAGCCTATCTTGATTCATACCCTTACAGTATTTGAACAGGATGAAAATTGCACAGGCATATGGTTAGCTGTTAGACCTGATGAACGAGTATATATTCGAGAGTTACTCAAGGCTTATAATATTACAAAGGTTAGCGGTATGCCTGATGGTGGCGCAGAGCGACAACACTCAGTTCACGCGTGTATCAAGGCTATGAATAATGTAAGTATTGTGCTAGTACATGACGCAGCACGTCCATTTATAACAGCCCCAATTATTGCAAAGCTTACAGCAGCAGCTTATGACAAGGGAGCGGCAATTGCGGGTGTGCGAGCAAAGGACACGATGAAAAAGGTAGTGAATGGTCGTGTACAAGAAACGATTGATCGCGATAGTTTATGGATGGTCCAAACACCCCAAGCATTTCGATTTGATTTATTAGCACAAGCTGAAGATGTTGCCGAAAAAATTGGTTTTTTAGGTACAGATGAGGCTATGCTTGTCGAACGTTTAGGGCATACCGTTCATATGGTGGAAAGCACATATGAAAATGTTAAAATGACAACACAAGAAGATTTAGTTTTTGGCGAGGCGATTTTACAGCACCGCCAACAAGGAGGACAAACAAATGTTTAGAATTGGTCAAGGTTTTGATGTTCATGAATTTGCAGAGGGACGTCCATTAATTATTGGTGGTATAACTGTACCTCACGACAGAGGGCTAATTGGTCATTCTGATGCCGATGTGTTATTACATACGGTAACAGATGCAGCTTTAGGTGCTATTGGTGAGGGAGATATTGGACGACACTTCCCTGATACAGACCCGGAGTTTAAGGGTGCAGATTCTGCTAAGTTACTAGAGTATATTTGGAAAATGGTAGAGGAGCGAGGCTATAAACTAGGTAATATTGATTGCACAATTATGGCGCAACGACCTAAAATGGCTCCTTATATTGAACCAATGCGTAATCGAATTGCAGAACTATTGCATGCCCATCCTTCCCAAGTGAATGTTAAGGCTACAACGACAGAGAAACGTGGGTTTGTAGGCCGAGAAGAAGGCATTGCAACAATGGCAACGATTTTATTAATCAAGGCATAACACAGTATGTTAAAATGGAACACATACATTCAAGCACAGCTTGAACGATAATTAGGAGGCTATTATTCATGACGAACGAAGTACGCGTACGTTATGCGCCAAGCCCAACTGGCTTTTTACACATCGGCGGCGCACGTACAGCATTATTCAACTATTTATATGCAAGACACCACAACGGTAAATTTATTGTACGTATCGAGGATACTGACATTGGACGTAATGTTGAAGGTGGCGAGGCATCTCAGCTAGATAACTTACGTTGGTTAGGTATTGATTATGATGAGTCTGTTGATATTGGTGGACCTTATGCACCTTATCGCCAAACGGAGCGTTTAGATATTTATACAAAGCATGCACAAGAGCTATTAGATCAAGGTGTAGCATATAAGTGTTTCTGTTCTTCAGAGAAATTAGAAGCATCACGTGAAGAGCAAAAAGCTAATGGTATTGCAGCACCAACATATGATGGTACGTGCCGTAATCTATCAGCTGAAGAAGTTGCAGCAAAGGAAGCAGCTGGCGAAGCATATACAATTCGTATGCGTGTCCCTGAAAATGTAACATATGAAATTGACGATTTAGTACGTGGTAAAGTTACGTTTGAATCAAAAGACGTTGGCGACTGGGTAATCGTTAAAGCAAACGGTATTCCTACGTATAACTACGCAGTAGTGTTAGATGACCATTACATGAAGATGACACATATTTTCCGTGGTGAAGAGCATTTATCAAACACACCAAAACAAATGATGATTTTTGATGCATTTGGTTGGGAGCACCCACGCTTTGGCCATATGACGCTAATCGTTAACGAGGACCGTAAAAAACTATCAAAACGTGACGAGTCAATTATTCAATTCGTTACACAATACAAAGAGCTTGGTTATTTACCAGAAGCAATGTTTAACTTCTTTGCTTTACTAGGCTGGTCACCAGAAGGTGAAGAAGAAATCTTTACAAAAGAACAGCTTATCGAGCTATTTGACGAAAAGCGTCTTTCGAAATCACCATCAATGTTTGATAAACAAAAGTTAACATGGATGAATAACCAATACATTAAAAAGTTATCACTAGATGAAGTAGTGGAGCTAGCATTACCACACTTACAAAAAGCAGGTCGCTTACCAGAAGCATTAACAGCAGAGCAACAAGCTTGGGCTAAAGATGTTATCGCGCTTTATCACGAGCAAATGAGCTTCGGTGCAGAAATCGTTGAATTAACAGAGCTGTTCTTCACAGACGAAATTCATTACGATGAAGCGGCAACAGAAGTACTAGCTGGCGAGCAAGTTCCTGAAGTGATGGCAGCATTTAAAGTACAATTAGAGCAACTAGAAGAGTTCACACCAGAAGCAATTAAGGCAGCAATTAAAGCAGTACAAAAAGAAACAGGACATAAGGGTAAAAACCTATTCATGCCAATTCGTGTTGTTACAACAGGTCAAACGCATGGTCCTGAGCTACCAAATTCAATCGCATTATTAGGTAAAGATAAAGCAGTTGCTCGCGTAGCAAAATATGCACAATAATATTGACTTTCTAAGCGTTCATTGTAAAATGAAGCTACAATAATATGCGTTGACGAGGAGAAGTAAGTATTGCAAGCTCTTTAGAGAGGACCACCACTGGCTGAAAGTGGTCTGAGCCTAGGTAAAACTGAAATGCACCTTCGAGCAATTTAATCGAAATAAAGTAGATTAAATCGGTTCGCTACCGTTACTAGCGCTTAAAGATGAAGAATTATTCTTCAAATCAGAGTGGAACCACGTCATTAAACGTCTCTGTCACCTATTATGGTGATAGAGACGTTTTTATTTTATAAAAAGAGGAGAGGTTACAATGGCAATTAAAATTTTCAATACATTATCTCGTGAAAAAGAAGTGTTCGTTCCTATGGAAGAGGGCAAAGTGAAAATGTATGTTTGTGGGCCTACAGTTTATAACTACATTCATATTGGTAACGCTAGACCTGTAATCGTTTATGATACAGTACGTCGCTACTTGCAATACCGCGGTTATGATGTGACATATGTTTCTAACTTTACGGATGTTGATGATAAAATTATTAAAGCAGCAAATGAGCTAGGCGAAGAAGTATCGACATTAACAGAACGCTTTATTAATGCATACTTTGAAGACGTTACAGCGCTAGGATGCAAAAAGGCAGACGCCCATCCGCGTGTAATGGATCATATGCAAGATATCATTGAGTTTATTAAAGTGCTAGTAGACAAGGGTTATGCTTATGAGTCGCAAGGCGATGTGTATTACCGTACGCGTAAGTTTAATGGTTATGGTAAATTGTCACATCAATCGATTGATGATTTAAAAGTAGGTGCACGTATTGAAGCGGGTGAAAAGAAAGAAGATGCGCTTGACTTTGCATTATGGAAAGCAGCGAAACCAGGAGAAATTTCATGGGATAGCCCTTGGGGTGCGGGACGACCAGGCTGGCATATTGAGTGTTCAGTAATGGCGCGTGAGCATTTAGGAGATACAATTGACATTCATGCAGGCGGACAGGATTTAACTTTCCCGCATCATGAAAATGAAATTGCACAATCTGAAGCACATAATGATAAAACATTTGCACGCTATTGGATGCATAATGGTTATATTAATATTGATAACGAGAAAATGTCGAAGTCACTAGGTAACTTTGTTTTAGTTAATGATATTCGTCAAAAAATTGACCCACAAGTGCTACGCTTCTTTATGCTGTCAGTGCACTACCGTCACCCTATTAACTTTGCTAAAGATTTAGTAGATGCTGCGGCTACAAGTTTTGAACGTATTAAAACAGCTTATACAAATGTTAAGCATAGACTATCAACAACAACAGATGTAGTAGATGCAGGCGATTGGTTAACACAAATTAAAGAACAGCGCGTAGCTTTCGAAACAGCAATGGATGACGATTTTAATACAGCTAATGCGATTTCTGTATTATTTGAGTTAGCGCGTATTGCAAATATTTACTTACAACAAGAAAATACATCCCAAGATGTACTACAAGCCTTCATTACAACCTTTGATGAATTAGCTGATGTTTTAGGGCTAGTATTAGCAACAGATGATTTATTAGATGAGGATATTGACCAATTAATCCAAGAACGTATTGATGCACGAAAAAATAAAGACTTTGCTCGTTCAGATGAAATCCGTGATTTATTGCAGGCGAAAGGCATTATTTTAGAAGATACACGCCAAGGTACTCGTTGGAAACGAGGTTCAGCTAGTGAGTAAATTACGCGCTAGTGATGTGTTACAGTTAAATGCTTTAGCATTAGCTTATATGGGGGATGCGGTATTGGAAGGACGCGTGCGTGCACATTTATTGCATAGTGGTCGAGTAAAGCCCAATACACTTCACCGTGAGGCAACAAAGTATGTATCAGCAAAAGCACAATCACATGTCATCCAACAATTAATCGCTGAAGAATTTTTAACTGAGCAAGAAGTAGCAATATTTAAACGTGGTCGTAATGCAAAGTCTGGCTCTGTTCCTAAAAATACTGATGTGCGCACGTATCGCAATAGCTCTGGTTATGAAGCAGTATTAGGTAGCTTGTTTTTGCGAGAAGAGTACGAACGTGTAAATGAAATTATTGATAAATCAATTGAAATATGTGAACGACCGAAAGGAGAGGAATCGTAATGAGCGAACAACAAAGTGAAATGATTTGCGGTAAAAACCCCGTCTTAGAGGCACTACGATCAGGACGTGAAATTAACAAGATTTTTATTGCAGAAGGTGTTAAAAAAACAGGAGTTAATGAATTATTAGATTTAGCTAGAGAAAGAGGCGTGCTTGTTCAATTTGTGCCAAAGAAAAAAGTAGAAATGTTAGCAGATAACGAAAATCATCAAGGTATCGTAGCTGCAGTAGCAGCTTATGACTATGCTGAATTGGACGATGTATTTGCAGCGGCTAAAGCTAAGGAGCAAGATCCATTTATTTTAATCTTAGATGAGTTAGAAGATCCACATAATCTAGGTTCTATTATGCGTACAGCAGATGCTGTAGGTGTACACGGTATTATTATCCCTCGTCGTCGTGCGGTTGGTTTAACATCAGTTGTTGCTAAAGCATCAACGGGCGCAATTGAACATGTGCCAGTCGTACGCGTCAACAATTTATCACAAACTATCGAAGAGCTAAAAGAGCGTGGCGTTTGGATTGCAGGCACAGATGCTAAAAAATCTGTTGATTATCGTAAAATGGATGCAACATTACCATTAGCTGTTATTATTGGAAGTGAAGGTAAAGGCATGAGTCGTATCTTAAAAGAAAAATGTGATTTCTTATATCACTTACCAATGGTAGGGCATGTTACATCATTAAATGCTTCTGTAGCTGCAGCTTTACTTATGTATGAAGTGTATCGTAAACGACAAGAAGAATAAGCCATGAAACATATCCTTCTTGTTGATGGCTATAATATGATAGGCGACTGGCAAGTGTTACGGGAGCTTAGAGATATTGACTTTGAGGCTGCTCGTAATCGCCTAGTAGAACTGTTAGCGGAGTATCAAGCAGCTAAAGGTATACGCGTCATTATTGTATTTGATGCTTATTTAGTTCAAGGGAAAAAGAGTCAGTACCGACAGAGTGGGGTAGAGGTAATCTATACCGCTAAAAACGAGACAGCTGATGAGCATATCGAAAAATTATCCAATGAATTAAAAGGGCGTAAAATTCAAATTCATGTAGCGACATCTGATATGACAGAGCAAAATATAGTGTTTGGTAATGGTGCTTTGCGTAAATCAGCGCGCGAACTAGAGATTGAAGTAGGCATTGCAAAAAAGGTGATTGAAGCAGATGTTCAAAAGACCAATGTCATTCGGCACACAGGGCTGGATGTTTCGGAAAGTGTATTAGAAAAGCTAGAGCGAATTCGTAGAGGGTTATGAAAGCGGGTGGCGTTTGATGAATAAGTTTGAGTTGTTAGCAGATGAGGAAGTCATTAATTTAATACAGCAAGGTGATGTAGAAGCGCTAGAGTACATTATAAACAAGTATAAAATAATAGTACTGGCTAAAGCTAAATCTTATTTTTTAATTGGCGCAGACCGTGAAGATATTATTCAAGAAGGCATGATTGGTTTGTATAAAGCAATTCGCGATTATCGCGATGATAAAAATGCTTCCTTTCGTGTATTTGCTGAACTATGTGTGACACGACAAATTATTACGGCCATCAAAACAGCAACGCGTCAAAAGCATATGCCACTAAACGCTTATGTGTCATTAGACAAGCCGGTGTACGAAGAGGACTCCGAAAAAACATTGGTTGAAACAATGGTAGGTCCAACAACAATAGAGCCTGAAAATATTGTGCTTCAGCAAGAGCAACAAGATTATATTGAACTGAAAATGAGTGAAGTATTAAGTGAGCTTGAGCAGCGCGTATTAGCACTGTATTTAGAAGGACAATCCTACGGCGAAATCTCAGAACAACTTGACCGCCATGTAAAATCTATCGATAATGCGCTCCAACGTGTAAAACGTAAATTAGGGCAACATATCGAAGTAACAGAAATTCTCGGATAGTTTTACACTTTATTGACAGTATGAAAGTAAGGTGATAGTCTTTAAAAGACTAAGTGCCGAAAAGGTGATGACATGGCAAATAAAGTCGCTCTAAGTTGTGAGAAGTGCGGATCACGTAATTATTCTGTGCCTGCTAAAAAAGATGTTACAAAGCGTCTAGCAATAAAAAAGTTTTGTTCTCACTGCAATGAGCATACGATGCATAAACAAACGGTATAGTGAAATATAGTAAAAGTATTTTAAGCTGTTCGGAGGTAAGTAAGCATGAATAAAATTATGCAGTTTTTACGTGAAGTCGGCTCTGAAATGCGTAAAACAAGTTGGCCTAAGCGAAAAGAACTTACAAAATATACTGTAGTAGTAATTTCAACAGTGGTATTTATGGCAGTTTTCTTTGCGGCAGTTGACTTCGGTATTTCGCAATTCATGAATTGGTTCTACTCACTGTGATGAAATAAAATAATTTTTGAAATAGCCCGTCACAACATACGGGTTTTTTCATTTGTTCAGACATAAAACTAAGGAGGGACGGACGAGCAGTCCTATATATTATGGAGAAAAATTGGTACGTCGTTCATACGTATTCAGGTTATGAAAATCGAGTAAAGCAAAATTTAGAAAAACGTGTAGAAACAATGGGAATGACGGATAAAATCTTCCGTGTAGTAGTTCCTGAGCGTGAAGAAACAGAAATTAAAGATGGTAAGAAAAAAACTTATATGCGTAAAGTTTTCCCGGGTTACGTATTAGTTGAGCTTATTATGACAGATGATTCTTGGTATGTTGTACGTAACACACCAGGTGTAACTGGCTTTATTGGTTCTTCGGGTGGCGGTGCAAAACCAACACCATTATTACCTGATGAAGTATCTCGTTTATTAGATCAAATGGGCATGACAGAGGATGTCGGCGCAGATATCGCAGTAGGCGATTTAGTAGAAGTACTAGAAGGACCGTTCGCACACTTCCAAGGTAAAGTGGAAGCAGTTAATACAGAAGATGAGTTATTAACGGTAATCGTTGATATGTTTGGTCGCGAAACAAACATGGAACTTAGCTTTGCACAAGTTACTAAAGTTTAACTTTTAAATTACTTGCTAACATAAAATAAAAGTGGTATCATTTCATAGGTCAGACCGTCACTTTAAGGTGGGTCAGATTTTACATGTTTAAATGTTATCAGTTTATAGGCTGACAGACAGATATGAGTGGGAGGGGCAACCCAATTACCACATCACGGACTTAAGGAGGTGTGTCTCGTGGCTAAAAAAGTTACTAAAGTTGTAAAATTACAAATTCCTGCTGGTAAAGCTAACCCAGCTCCGCCGGTTGGTCCTGCGTTAGGTCAAGCAGGTGTAAACATCATGGGATTCTGTAAAGAATTCAATGCGCGTACTGCAGATCAAGCTGGTCTTATTATTCCAGTTGAAATTTCAGTATTTGAGGACCGTTCTTTCACTTTCATTACGAAAACTCCACCCGCAGCAGTGTTACTTAAAGTAGCAGCTGGCGTTCAAAAGGGATCTGGTGAACCTAACCGTAACAAAGTAGCAACGGTTAAACGTGATAAAGTTCGCGAAATCGCTGAAACAAAAATGCCAGACCTTAACGCTGCATCAGTAGAAGCAGCAATGTTAATGGTTGAAGGTACTGCACGAAGCATGGGTATCACGATTGAAGACTAATTTTTACTACTCAATTCACTTGATGAAGTAATTGTTTTTGGAGGTTGCGGAGTTTCTTTTGTAAACGCGCAACCTTTATTCGTGGGAGGTAAAATCCGTTAAAACCACAATCAAGGAGGAAAATATACAATGGCTAAAAAAGGTAAAAAGTTGCAAGAAGCAGCTAAATTAATCGACCGTAACGCTGTATATTCTGTTGAAGAAGCAATGGAATTAGCGAAAAAAACGAGCACAGTTAACTTTGACGCTACAGTTGAAGTTGCATTCCGTTTAGGAATCGACACTCGTAAAAACGATCAACAAATCCGTGGTGCAGTAGTGCTACCAAACGGTACTGGTAAAACTCAAAAAGTTTTAGTTTTCGCTAAAGGTGAAAAACTTAAAGAAGCTGAAGCTGCAGGTGCAGATTACGTAGGCGACGCTGAGTACATCCAAAAAATCCAAGGTGGCTGGTTCGATTTCGACGTTATCGTTGCGACTCCAGACATGATGGGTGAAGTGGGTAAACTTGGTCGCGTATTAGGACCTAAAGGTTTAATGCCTAACCCGAAAACTGGCACAGTTACTTTCGACGTAGCAAAAGCTATCGCTGAAATCAAAGCTGGTAAAGTTGAATACCGTGCTGAAAAAGCTGGTATCATCCACGCGCCAATCGGTAAAGCATCATTTGACGCTGAAAAATTAGTTGAAAACTTCAAAACAGTATTTGACGTAGTAGCTAAAGCTAAACCAGCTTCTGCAAAAGGTACTTACATGAAATCAGTAAACGTTACAACTACAATGGGACCTGCTATCAAAATTGATGCATCTTCTGTAGACGTAAAATAATATATACAAGTGATTGACAGGTGTTAAGTAATTTGATATTATTAGCACCGTTGTGAATCATCCATTTGTACCGTAGACAGTAGGAGTGCTTAGTCACTTAATATCCTACCGAGGACAACGGAATTCAGATTCTTTTTAAGATGATGATATTCTGCCTCTATGTCTGCTCTAGATATAGAGGCTTTTTTCGGTATAAATGACCCATTCTAAATAGGAGGTGTCATCAAGATGAGCCAAGCAATTGAAATCAAAAAAGGTCAAGTTCAAGAAATCGCTGAGAAATTCAAAGCAGCTGCTTCTGTAGTAGTAGTTGACTACCGTGGTTTAACAGTAGCGCAAGTTACTGAACTACGTAAACAATTACGCGAAGCTGGTATCGAGTACAAAGTTTACAAAAACTCACTTACTCGCCGTGCAGCAGAATTAGAAGGATTTGAAGGTATCAATGAATTCTTAACTGGTCCTAACGCTATCGCTTTCTCTAATGAAGACGTAGTAGCTCCAGCTAAAATCATCAACGATTTCGCTAAAGCTAACGACAAATTAGAAATCAAAGCAGGTATTATCGAAGGTAACGTATCTTCAGCTGAAGACATTAAAGCACTTGCAGAACTTCCATCACGCGAAGGTCTACTATCTATGCTTTTATCTGTACTACAAGCTCCAGTACGCAACTTCGCTCTTGCAACAAAAGCTGTTGCAGAACAAAAAGAAGAACAAGGCGCATAAGTCTTGCTTCAACCATGTGGCATAAAGCTGCAAACTAAAACAACATCCAATTAGGAGGAAATTATAATGAACAAAGATCAAATCTTAGAAGCTATCAAAGCTATGACAGTTCTTGAGTTAAACGACTTAGTAAAAGCAATCGAAGAAGAATTCGGTGTTACTGCAGCTGCTCCTGTAGCAGTTATGGGTGGCGCTGGTGGCGGCGACGCTGCAGCAGAAAAAACAGAATTCGACGTAGTTCTTGAGTCTGCTGGCGCTCAAAAAATTAAAGTAATCAAAGTGGTTCGCGAAATCACTGGCCTAGGCTTAAAAGAAGCTAAAGAATTAGTAGACAACGCTCCAAAAGCTCTTAAAGAAGGCATTGCTAAAGAAGAAGCAGAAGAAATGAAAGCTAAACTTGAAGAAGTAGGCGCATCTGCAGAACTTAAGTAATTCTTTTTAACAAAAAAAGAAAGCTCGTCATCATTTGTGGCGAGCTTTTCTTCATTTTATTTTGAGGAGGGCGAAACGATGTCTGAACATTATTATTCAAATCAACCTAAAGTGGAAAGTAAACCTCAACACTTCCAATTTACATTGTTAGGACATACGTTTACGTTTGAAACAGATGCGGGTGTTTTTAGTAAAAGCGAGGTAGATTTTGGTTCCCGCGTGCTCATCGATGCTTTCGAGTTGCCAGGTGTAACTGGAGATATACTCGATGTAGGTTGTGGTTATGGACCAATCGGTTTATCGATGGCTAAAACATATCCCGAACATCAAGTACAAATGGTCGATGTAAATGAGCGTGCATTGCAACTTAGTAAAAAGAATGCAGAGCGAAACGGGATTCAAAATGTACGCATTTATCCAAGTGATGGACTATCTGCTGTACAGAAAAATCGTCCGATTGCAGCTGTTATAACTAATCCACCAATCAGAGCTGGTAAGGATACGGTATTCCGATTTTATCAGGGAGCGTATGAATTGTTAGTAAGTGGAGGAGAGTTGTGGGTTGTTATCCAAAAGAAACAGGGAGCACCTTCGACAGTGGCGTATTTAGAGGATTTATTTGCATCAGTAGAAGTAGTAGAAAAGAAAAAAGGTTATTGGATTATAAAAGCTGAGAAAAAATAGCTATATAACCAATATTATTGACTTGACAAATTAACTATGATAACATAGTAAAATGCAAAATTATTATTTTGAGGTCGTATGCCCTTTTTTTCTGAAATAAGGCATATTGACAAGTAACATAATGTTTGGTTAACCGAAAATGCGGTCTTATTAGTAAGGCTCGTTTTCTTTTTGTCTTTCGAAATCATACACTATATCTATGTTTTTGAAAAGACCCATTATCGCTTTAATGAGGGGTGAATGAGTTGACAGGTCAACTAGTTCAATACGGACAACACCGCCAGCGTAGAAGCTTTGCGCGTATTAAAGAGGTGCTTGAACTTCCGAATTTAATTGAAATTCAAACAGCATCTTATGAGTGGTTCCTTGAAGAAGGATTGCGTGAAATGTTTAAAGATATTTCGCCAATCGAGGATTTTACAGGTAATCTGTCGTTAGAATTCATCGACTATAAATTAGGGGAACCTAAATATGATGTTGATGAAAGTAAAGAGCGCGATGTAACTTATGCAGCACCACTTCGTGTAAAAGTACGACTGTATAACCGAGAAACAGATGAAGTTAAAGAGCAAGAAGTATTTATGGGTGACTTCCCATTAATGACAGAGACGGGTACATTCATCATCAATGGTGCTGAACGTGTAATCGTATCTCAGTTAGTGCGTTCACCAAGTGTTTATTTCCATGATAAAACTGATAAAAATGGTAAGCGTGGCTTTGGTGCTACTGTTATTCCTAACCGTGGTGCTTGGCTAGAGTATGAAACAGATGCTAAAGACGTAGTTTATGTACGTATTGATCGTACACGTAAACTACCAGTAACTGTTCTATTACGTGCTTTAGGATTAAGCTCAGACCAAGAAATCATTGATGTTATTGGTGATAACGAATATTTACGCAACACATTAGAGAAAGACAATACTGAAGGCACTGAGAAAGCATTGCTTGAAATTTATGAGCGACTGCGTCCTGGTGAGCCACCAACAGTAGAAAGTGCAAAAAGTTTATTATTCTCTCGTTTCTTCGATGCTAAGCGTTATGATTTAGCTAATGTTGGACGTTATAAAATGAATAAAAAACTACACATTAAAAATCGTTTATTTAATCAAACGATTGCTCAAGACTTAATCGACCCTGAAACAGGCGAAATTTTAGTCGAAGAAGGTACATTATTAGATCGTCGTACGTTAAATCGCATTCTTCCATTCTTAGAGGATGCTGACAAGCGTATTGGTATCGAATCTATTAGCCAAGTTAATGGCGTATTAGAAGAAGATATTGATATTCAAACGATTAAGATTTATGCACCAAAGGACGAAACACAAAAAGAAATTAACGTTATCAGCAATGGTTACATTACTGAAAATGTGAAAAATATTACGCCTGCGGACATCATTTCTTCTATTAGTTACTTCTTTAACTTATTGTATAAAGTTGGAACAACAGATGATATTGACCACTTGGGTAACCGTCGTCTACGTTCAGTAGGGGAATTACTACAAAACCAATTCCGTATTGGTTTATCTCGTATGGAGCGTGTTGTTAAAGAACGTATGTCGATTAACGATACAGCTGCCATTATGCCTCAACAATTAATTAACATTCGTCCAGTAATTGCGTCAATTAAAGAGTTCTTTGGTAGCTCTCAATTATCTCAATTCATGGACCAAACAAACCCACTTGCAGAGTTAACGCATAAACGTCGTCTATCTGCATTAGGACCTGGTGGTTTAACGCGTGAACGTGCTGGTTTTGAAGTACGTGACGTTCACTACTCTCACTATGGTCGTATGTGTCCAATCGAAACACCAGAGGGACCGAACATCGGTTTAATCAACTCATTATCTTCATTTGCAAAAGTAAATAAATTTGGCTTCATTGAAACACCTTACCGTCGTGTTGATCACGAAACAGGTCGTGTGACAGAGCAAATTGATTATTTAACTGCTGATGAAGAAGACAACTACTATGTAGCACAAGCAAACTCTATCTTAAATGAAGATGGAACTTTCGCTAATGATGAAGTTGTAGGTCGTTTCCGTGGAGATAACACGGTGTTTAACAAAGAGAAAATTGACTATATGGATGTATCACCGAAGCAAGTTGTTTCGGCAGCGACAGCATGTATTCCTTTCTTAGAAAACGATGACTCTAACCGTGCGCTTATGGGTGCAAACATGCAACGTCAAGCTGTTCCTTTATTAAACCCTGAATCACCATTTGTTGGTACAGGTATGGAGCATGTTGACGCTCGTGACTCAGGTGCTGCGGTTGTAGCTAAATATGATGGTATTGTTGAACATGTTGAAGCTCGTCAAATCTTAGTTCGTCGCATTGAAATTAGCGATGGTAAAGAGGTAAAAGGCGATTTAACAACATATAAATTACAAAAATTTATTCGTTCAAACCAAGGTACATCTTATAACCAACGTCCAATCGTTAATGTGGGTGATCGCGTTAAGCCACTTGATATTTTAGCTGATGGTCCTTCAATGGAGCTTGGCGAATTAGCATTAGGCCGTAACGTGCTTGTTGCATTCATGACGTGGGATGGCTTTAACTATGAGGATGCTATCATCATGAGTGAACGCTTAGTTAAAGATGATGTATACACATCTATTCATATTGAAGAATATGAATCAGAATCACGTGATACAAAATTAGGACCTGAAGAGATTACTCGCGATATTCCTAACGTTGGTGAAGAAGCACTTCGCAACTTAGACGATCGTGGTATTATCCGCATTGGTGCTGAGGTTCGTGATGGTGATATTTTAGTAGGTAAAGTTACGCCTAAAGGTGTTACTGAGCTTACAGCTGAAGAGCGCCTATTACATGCAATCTTTGGTGAAAAAGCACGTGAAGTACGTGATACATCACTACGTGTTCCACACGGCGCAGGCGGTATTGTATTAGACGTTAAAGTCTTCAACCGTGAAGATGGAGACGAATTACCACCGGGTGTTAACCAATTAGTACGTGTATATATCGTACAAAAACGTAAAATCCGCGTTGGTGATAAAATGGCTGGACGACATGGTAACAAAGGTGTTATCTCTCGTATCCTTCCAGAAGAAGATATGCCATTTATGCCAGATGGCACACCAGTCGACATCATGTTAAACCCATTAGGCGTACCTTCTCGTATGAACATCGGACAAGTATTAGAGTTACATTTAGGTATGGCAGCTCGTTACTTAGGCGTTCATATGGCAACACCAGTATTTGATGGTGCTAACGAAGAAGACGTTTGGGAGACAATGGAAGAAGCAGGCATGAACCGTGATGGTAAAACAATTCTGTATGATGGACGCTCAGGCGAACCATTTGATAACCGCGTTTCTGTAGGTATCATGTACATGATTAAATTAGCCCACATGGTTGATGACAAACTTCATGCTCGTTCTACTGGACCATACTCACTTGTTACACAACAACCACTTGGCGGTAAAGCTCAATTTGGTGGACAACGTTTCGGTGAGATGGAGGTTTGGGCACTTGAAGCTTATGGTGCTGCTTACACATTACAAGAAATTTTAACAGTGAAATCGGATGACGTTGTAGGACGTGTTAAAACATACGAAGCAATTGTTAAAGGTGAAAGTGTTCCAGAACCAGGTGTTCCAGAATCATTTAAAGTATTAATCAAAGAACTTCAAAGTTTAGGTATGGATGTTAAAATGCTAACAATTAACGATGAAGAAGTGGAACTTCGTGATTTAGACGAAGAAGACGAAATTCAGCCGTCAAATGCCTTAAACTTAGCGCAAGAAAAAGAAGAAGTTGTTGAATAAATAATAGAAAAGGGCGTGTGCGTCATGCCTCGCCCTTTTTTTTATAGAATTGTACGTTGTAAAGTTGTTGAGCTACGAATAATAAAGTCCAAGAGACTTAGACTAGAGGGAGGTAGGCTCCTTGATAGACGTTAATGAATTTGAGTATATGAAAATCGGTTTAGCTTCACCTGATAAAATTCGTTCATGGTCATATGGTGAGGTAAAAAAGCCTGAAACAATTAACTATCGAACGTTGAAGCCTGAGAAAGATGGATTATTCTGTGAACGTATTTTCGGTCCTACAAAAGACTGGGAATGTCACTGTGGTAAATATAAGCGTGTACGTTATAAAGGTGTAGTTTGTGACCGTTGTGGCGTTGAAGTAACACGTGCTAAAGTTCGTCGTGAACGCATGGGTCATATCGAATTAGCAGCTCCTGTATCACATATTTGGTACTTCAAAGGTATTCCAAGTCGTATGGGTCTTATTTTAGATATGTCACCACGTACGTTAGAAGAAGTAATCTACTTCGCTTCATATGTTGTAACAGATCCAGGTAACGTACCTGAAATCACATACAAACAGTTATTATCTGAAAAAGAATATCGTTACTGTGTAGATAAATATGGTGATAGTTTCCAAGCTGGTATGGGCGCAGAGGCTATTAAAACATTACTACGCAATATTGATTTAGAAGATGAAACAATGACATTAAAAGAAGAGCTTAAAACTGCACAAGGTCAACGTCGTACACGTGCGATTAAGCGTCTTGAAGTTGTGGAATCTTTCCGTAACTCGGGTAATATGCCTGAGTGGATGATTTTAGATGTACTTCCTGTTATTCCACCGGAAATCCGTCCGATGGTTCAATTAGATGGTGGTCGTTTTGCAACATCTGACTTAAACGACTTATATCGTCGTGTTATTAACCGTAACAATCGTTTGAAGCGACTACTTGATCTTGGAGCACCAAGCATCATCGTACAAAACGAAAAACGTATGTTACAAGAAGCAGTAGATGCATTAATTGATAATGGTCGTCGTGGCCGTCCAGTAACTGGACCAGGTAACCGTCCATTAAAATCGCTATCTCATATGCTTAAAGGTAAACAAGGTCGTTTCCGTCAAAACTTACTAGGTAAACGTGTTGACTACTCTGGTCGTTCGGTTATCGTTGTAGGTCCAAACTTAAAAATGTACCAATGTGGTTTACCAAAAGAAATGGCAATTGAACTATTCAAACCTTTTGTAATGAAAGAATTGGTAGGACGTGGCCTAGCTCATAATATTAAGAGTGCTAAACGTAAAATTGAACGTTTACATGATGATGTATGGGACGTACTTGAAGATGTTATCCGTGAGCACCCAGTATTATTAAACCGTGCCCCAACACTTCACCGTCTTGGTATCCAAGCATTCGAACCTACATTAGTAGAAGGCCGTGCAATCCGTTTACACCCATTAGTATGTACAGCTTATAACGCTGACTTTGATGGTGACCAAATGGCAGTTCACGTACCTTTATCTGCTGAAGCACAAGCCGAGGCACGTTTATTAATGTTAGCAGCACAAAATATCCTAAACCCTAAAGATGGTAAGCCAGTAGTAACACCATCTCAAGATATGGTTTTAGGTAACTATTACTTAACTTTAGAGCGTGAAGGCGCACGTGGTGAAGGTAATATCTACAGTGATACAGATGAAGTGTTAATTGCATACCAAAATGGTCATGTTCATTTACACACACGTATTGCAGTACAAGCTAGCACATTTAAAAATCAAACATTTACGGAAGAGCAAAACAGCAAGTTTTTATTAACTTCTGTAGGTAAAGTAATCTTCAATGAAATTTTACCAGCTTCATTCCCATATATTAATGAACCAACTGACTTCAACCTAGAAGAAGCTACACCTATGAATTACTTTGTAAACTTACAAATTGAAGATGAGATGTTAGCAGAACTAGAAAGTGATGCAGCTTACCAAGCAATGACTGAGGAAGAGCAAGTTAAAGCTCAACGTCAAGCCGTGCTTAAAAAACACTTCACTGATTTACCAGCAGTTGCACCGTTCCGTAAAAAATTCTTAGGTAATATCATTGCAGAAGTTTTCAAACGCTTCCATATTACTGAAACATCTCGCATGCTTGACCGCATGAAAGATTTAGGATTTAAATACTCAACACGTGCAGGTATTACAGTAGGTGTATCAGATATCGTTGTATTACCGAATAAAGGTGATATTTTACACACAGCTCAAGAGCAGGTTGACCGTGTTCAAATGCAGTTCCGTCGAGGTTTAATTACTGAAGACGAGCGTTACCAACGCGTAATTGCAAGTTGGACAAAAGCAAAAGATGAAATTCAAGCTAAGCTGATGAAATCTCTTGACAAAACCAACCCAATCTTTATGATGAGTGACTCAGGTGCCCGTGGTAACGCATCTAACTTTACGCAACTAGCAGGTATGCGTGGTCTGATGGCCAACCCGGCTGGTCGTATTATCGAGTTACCAATCAAATCTTCATTCCGTGAAGGTTTAACAGTATTAGAGTACTTCATCTCTACCCATGGTGCGCGTAAAGGTCTTGCCGATACAGCACTTAAAACAGCCGATTCAGGTTACTTAACGCGTCGTTTAGTAGACGTAGCACAAGATGTTATCGTTCGTGAAGACGACTGTGGAACAGACCGTGGCTTAACAATTGGTGCGTTAATGGAAGGCAGCGAAGTAATCGAAACATTAGACGAGCGTATTGTAGGTCGTCATACTAAGAAAACAATCTTTATCCCAGGTACTGAAGAAGTATTATTGGCTAAAGATGGCTTAATTACACAAGACATTGCTCGTAAAGTTATGGAATTAGGAATCGAAGAAGTTACAATTCGTTCTGCATTCACATGTAATACGAAGCATGGTGTGTGTAAAAAATGTTATGGTATCAACTTAGCGACAGGTGAAAAGGTTGAAGTTGGTGAGGCAGTAGGTATTATTGCCGCGCAATCAATCGGTGAGCCAGGTACACAGTTAACAATGCGTACATTCCATACAGGTGGTGTAGCAGGGGACGATATCACGCAAGGTCTTCCACGTATCCAAGAAATTTTTGAGGCGCGTAACCCTAAAGGTCAAGCAGTCATCTCAGAAATCGCGGGTACAGTGTCAGAAATCGAAGAAATTCGAGAAGGCTTAAAAGAAATTACAATTGCTGGTGAAGTTGAAACACGTAAGTATCAAGCACCTTATAATGCACGACTTAAAGTGCAAGAGGGCGATCATATTGAACGTGGTGAAAGCTTAACTGAGGGTTCTATCGATCCTAAGCAGTTACTAAAAGTCAAAGACGTTTCAGCAGTCCAAGACTATTTATTAAAAGAAGTACAAAAAGTTTATCGTATGCAAGGTGTAGAAATCGGTGATAAGCACGTTGAAGTTATGGTTCGTCAAATGTTACGTAAAGTACGTGTGATTGAAGCAGGCGACACAGATTTATTACCAGGTTCCTTATTAGATATTCATCAATTTGCGGATGCTAACGCAGATATCGTAATTAAAGGTAAAAACCCAGCGACTTGTCGCCCGGTAATCCTAGGTATCACTAAAGCATCTCTAGAAACAGAATCATTCTTATCAGCAGCTTCATTCCAAGAAACAACTCGTGTGTTAACGGATGCAGCAATTAAAGGTAAGCGTGACGAGTTACTAGGACTTAAAGAGAACGTAATTATTGGTAAACTTGTTCCGGCAGGTACTGGTATGCAACGTTATCGTCAAATTGAAATTGAACAAGATCTAACACCTAAGCAAGAACTAGCACCAACAGAGTAAGAGAATAAAGAAGAGATGGTACCATCTCTTCTTTATTTCATACTATTAATGGTTGACAGTAAATTTAAGAAATGATAATATATCTAGGGTTGATAGTTATACTTTATGTGTAGCTGTCATTGGTACAAAGCAAGTAATCAAAATGATTATACTAGTCGAGGTCAATAACGACTTATACTCGCTTAAGATGAATGGGCCATCGATTTGGCCAATTACTTTCGCGAAAGCAATCGAGACGCCAATTACTCTTATAATGAGTTTAAGCATGTTGGCATAGCTTGACGTATCACATTGCGATTACAAAAGTTGTTTTTGTGTAAATACACACAAAAACTTTGTTTTTACCCAAAAATGAACCACCTGGATGTGTGGATTAAGACAAATGTAATGAAGGGAGGACATATCGATGCCTACAATCAATCAATTAGTTCGTAAGCCTCGTCAATCAAAAAGCACGAAATCAAAATCACCAGCGTTAAACAGAGGTTATAACAGCTTCAAAAAAGCTCCAACTTCAGTTAACTCTCCACAAAAACGCGGTGTTTGTACTCGTGTTGGTACGATGACGCCTAAAAAACCTAACTCAGCTTTACGTAAATATGCGCGTGTTCGCTTAACTAACCAAATCGAAGTAAACGCATATATCCCAGGCGAAGGCCACAACCTACAAGAACACAGTGTTGTACTTATTCGCGGTGGACGTGTAAAAGACTTACCTGGTGTACGTTACCATGTCGTACGCGGTGCGCTTGATACAGCAGCAGTACAAGGACGTATGCAATCACGTTCACACTACGGTGCTAAAAAGCCAAAAGAAAAGAAATAATTTGACTACTACTAGATAGTACATTCGAAAGGAGGAAAACACATGCCTCGTAAAGGTCCTGTTTCCAAACGTGACGTGTTACCAGATCCAATTTATAATTCGAAACTGGTTACTCGTTTAATTAATAAAATGATGGTTGACGGTAAAAAAGGTACTTCTCAAAAGATTTTATACGGTGCGTTCGAATTAGTTAAAGAACGTTCAGGTGAAAATCCAATCGAAGTATTCGAAACTGCATTAGACAACGTAATGCCAGTTCTTGAAGTTCGCGCTCGCCGTGTTGGTGGTTCTAACTACCAAGTACCGGTTGAAGTTCGTCCAGAACGCCGTACAACTTTAGGTTTACGCTACATTGTTAACTACTCTCGCCTACGCGGAGAAAAAACAATGGAAGAACGCCTAGCTAACGAAATCCTTGACGCTTCTAACAACACTGGTGCTTCAGTGAAGAAACGTGAAGAAATGCACAAAATGGCAGAAGCGAACAAAGCATTCGCTCACTACCGCTGGTAATTCCTATTCGGCGTAAGCCAAAATTCGGAAGGAGAAATATCCTATGAAACGCGAATTCTCACTTGAGAAAACACGTAATATTGGGATCATGGCTCACATTGATGCTGGTAAAACAACAACAACAGAGCGTATCCTTTATTACACTGGTAAAATTCATAAAATCGGTGAAACTCATGACGGCGGCGCACAAATGGACTGGATGGAGCAAGAGCAAGAACGTGGTATCACTATCACTTCTGCTGCTACAACAGCTCAATGGGACAACCACCGCATTAACATCATCGATACTCCTGGACACGTAGACTTCACTGTAGAAGTTGAACGTTCATTACGTGTACTTGATGGTGCTGTTACAGTACTTGATGCTCAATCAGGTGTTGAGCCACAAACTGAAACAGTATGGCGTCAAGCTACAACTTATGGCGTTCCACGTATCGTGTTCATTAATAAAATGGACAAAATGGGTGCTGACTTCCTTTACTCTGTAGGTACACTACATGATCGTTTAGAAGCTAACGCTCATCCAATTCAATTACCGATCGGTGCCGAAGACGAGTTCAGCGGTATCATTGACTTAGTTGAAATGAAAGCAACTTTCTACGGAAATGACCTAGGTACAGAAGTTACTGAAGGCGAAATTCCTGAAGAATATAAAGCACAAGCAGACGAGTACCGTGAAAAGTTAATCGAAGGCATTGCTGAAGTTAACGAAGACATCATGGAAAAATACTTTGCTGGCGAAGAAATCTCTAAAGAAGAGCTAGTTGCGGCTATCCGTAAAGCTACTATCGCTGTAGATTTCTACCCAGTAATGTGTGGTACTGCTTTCAAACACAAAGGTGTACGTAAAATGTTAGATGCTGCTGTAGCTTACCTACCAGCTCCAACTGACGTACCTGCTATTACTGGTATCCGTCCAGACTCAGATGAAGAAGTTATCCGTCACTCTTCAGACGAAGAGCCATTCTCAGCTCTTGCGTTTAAAGTAATGACTGACCCATTCGTAGGTAAATTAACTTTCTTCCGTGTTTACTCAGGTATCCTACAATCAGGTTCGTACGTACAAAACTCTTCTAAAGGTAAGCGTGAGCGTGTAGGTCGTATCCTACAAATGCATGCTAACTCTCGTGAAGAAATTGGCGAAGTATTCGCAGGAGATATCGCAGCAGCGGTAGGTCTTAAAGATACAAGTACTGGTGATACACTATGTGACGAAAAGGATTTAGTAATCCTTGAGTCTATGGAATTCCCAGAGCCAGTAATCTCTCTTTCTGTAGAACCAAAATCTAAAGCTGACCAAGATAAAATGGGTCAAGCATTAGCTAAACTACAAGAAGAAGATCCAACTTTCCGTGCACATACTGACCAAGAAACTGGTCAAACAATCATCTCTGGTATGGGTGAACTTCACCTTGATATCTTAGTTGACCGTATGCGCCGTGAATTCAAGGTAGATGCTAACGTGGGTGCTCCACAAGTATCTTACCGTGAAACTTTCCGTAGTTCTGCGCAAGTTGAGGGTAAATTCGTCCGCCAATCTGGTGGTCGTGGTCAATTCGGTCACGTATGGATTGAATTCTCACCTAACGAAGAAGGTAAAGGTTTCGAATTCCAAAACGCTGTTGTTGGTGGTGTAGTACCACGTGAATACATCCCGGCTGTTGAAGCAGGTCTTCGTGACTCGTTAAACAACGGTGTAATCGCTGGTTACCCATTAATCGACATTAAAGCAAAACTATATGATGGTTCTTACCATGATGTAGACTCAAACGAAATGGCATTCAAAATTGCTGCATCTATGGCTCTTAAAAATGCGATTTCTAAATGTAACCCGGTTCTTTTAGAGCCAATCATGAAAGTAGAAGTTGTAATGCCAGAAGAATATCTTGGTGACGTTATGGGTAACATCACTTCTCGCCGTGGTCGCGTAGAAGGTATGGAAGCTCGCGGTAACGCTCAAGTTGTTCGCGCTATGGTACCACTTGCAGAAATGTTTGGTTACGCTACTACTTTACGTTCTTCAACTCAAGGTCGCGGTACATTCTCAATGGTGTTTGATCACTATGAAGAAGTTCCAAAATCTATCTCTGAAGACATCATCAAAAAAAATAAAGGTGAATAATTGAAAAATCACCTTGCATAAAGTATAACTAATTTGTAAGCTATGATTGCAAGGTGTGAGAAGGGCCCTCTCGCACCACAGCAACATACAATAAATTAAAATACACACTTAAATTTGAGGAGGAAATCTCTAATGGCTAAAGAAAAATTTGATCGCTCGAAAACGCATGCTAACGTTGGTACAATCGGACACGTTGACCATGGTAAAACAACTTTAACTGCAGCAATCGCTACAGTTCTTTCTAAAAAAATGGGTGGCGAAGCTAAATCATACGCTGACGTAGATAACGCACCTGAAGAAAAAGAACGTGGTATTACAATCAATACATCACACGTTGAATATGAAACTGACACTCGTCACTACGCACACGTAGACTGCCCAGGTCACGCCGACTATGTTAAAAACATGATCACTGGTGCTGCACAAATGGATGGCGGTATCTTAGTAGTATCTGCTGCTGATGGTCCAATGCCACAAACTCGTGAGCATATCCTTTTATCACGTCAAGTAGGTGTTCCTTACCTAGTAGTATTCATGAACAAATGTGATATGGTTGATGACGAAGAATTATTAGAATTAGTAGAGATGGAAATCCGTGACCTACTATCTGAATATGACTTCCCAGGCGACGATATTCCTGTAATCAAAGGTTCAGCTCTTAAAGCACTTGAAGGCGAACCTGAATGGGAAGAAAAAATCATCGAGTTAATGGACGCTGTAGATTCTTACATCCCAACTCCTGAACGTCAAACTGACAAACCATTCATGATGCCAGTAGAGGACGTATTCTCTATCACTGGTCGTGGTACAGTAGCAACTGGTCGTGTTGAACGTGGCCAAATTAAAGTCGGCGATGTAGTTGAAATCGTTGGTATTACTGAAGAAGCTAAACAAACAACAGTTACAGGTGTAGAAATGTTCCGTAAGTTACTAGACTACGCTGAAGCTGGTGACAACATTGGTGCTTTATTACGTGGTGTTGCACGTGAAGATATCCAACGTGGTCAAGTATTAGCTAAACCAGGCTCAATCACTCCACATACTAACTTCAAAGCTGAAGTTTATGTATTATCAAAAGAAGAGGGTGGACGTCATACTCCATTCTTCTCAAACTACCGTCCTCAGTTCTACTTCCGTACAACTGACGTAACTGGCGTTTGTAACTTACCAGAAGGCGTAGAAATGGTTATGCCTGGCGACAACATCGAAATGGATGTTGAGCTTATCTCTCCAATCGCTATCGAAGAAGGTACTAAGTTCTCTATCCGTGAGGGTGGACGTACTGTAGGCGCTGGCGTTGTAGCAACTATCATTAAATAATTTTAGCTTAGGCTAAATTTCAACCAACTCGTGGGGACGCTCGCGAGTTGGTTTTTTTGTATTGACATGTAAAATAAAATAATTTAACATATTAGTACATTAGTGAATGAAAGTGGTGTTGGTATGAATGCTGTAATAGTAGCAGTAGCTGTAATGTTGATTTTAAGTTTATTGCGTATAAATGTAGTACTATCTTTAGTGGTAGGTGCTTTTGCTGGCGGTATTGTGAGTGATTTAACGATTGCTGAAACCGTAAATGCATTTACAGACGGCCTAGGCGGAGGAGCTGTCATTGCACTAAGCTATGCGCTATTAGGTGGTTTTGCGGTAGCGATTGCAAAAACAGGTATTACAGATGTGCTTATTGCTAAAGTGGTTGTTTTATTAGCAGGAAAAGAAGGCGCTACACGCAAAAATTTAATTAAAGCATTAATCTTTTTTAGTATATTTGCGATGGCAATCATGTCACAAAACTTGATTCCTATTCATATTGCTTTTATTCCTTTATTAGTTCCACCAATTTTAAAAATATTAAATGTACTACAAGTGGATCGAAGAATTATTGCTGTGATTATCGCAGTAGGGCTTGTAGGGACATATAGTTTTGTGCCATTTGGCTTCGGTTTTATTTTCCAAAATATTATTACTACTCAAATTACAAGTGCTGGTATGCTAGCTGAGTTAAGTGACGTTCCTAAAGCTATGGCCATTCCTATTGGCGGTATGGTAGCAGGTATGTTTATCGCGATGTTTGTGTATCGTAAGCCACGTCACTATAAGGAAACGCAGTCAGCAGTTGAAATTGAAGTGAAACAAGTATCTCCGTGGTTAATTGTAGCGACTATTATGGCTTTAATTGCGGCGCTGACAGTTCAAATCAAAACAGAATCAATGATTATAGGCGCAATGGCTGGGATTATTACAATGTATATCACAGGTGCATTAAAATGGCGTGAAGCTGATGAAATTTTAACTGATGGCATGCGTATGATGTCCTTTATTGGATTTGTTATGATTGCAGCTAATGGCTTTGCAAGTGTAATTAATGCCACAGGCGATGTGGATACATTAGTAACTGGCGCATTAGATATTTTAAATGGTAATGTGAGTTTAGCGGTCTTTGGTATGCTGATTGTTGGATTAATTGTCACGATGGGTATAGGCTCATCGTTTGCTACAATCCCAATTATTGCAGCATTATTTGTTCCGTTATCATTAGAGTTAGGGTTAAGCCCATTGGCAATTATTTGTTTAATTGGTACGGCAGGTGCATTAGGCGATGCTGGTTCGCCAGCATCCGATACAACACTCGGGCCTACTTCAGGTTTAAATGTAGATGGTCAGCATAATCACATTTGGGATACATGTGTACCAACGTTTATTTTTATTAACATTCCTTTAATTGTACTTGGCTGGTTTGCAGTGTCATTTGTATTATAATAAGAAGAGAATGACCTTTACGTTCATGAGCGTAAAGGTTTTTTTATTTTTTGTACCTTTATAGTTGCAATTTGCTGTGAGATTTTATAAAATAATAAACGGTAAAATTATTTAATATAAGATAGTCAACATGGAAAAGAATTTAGCGAAAAGTATTGCTTATTCTTTTTTTATTGTATATAATGTTGAATGTTGGTCTTTGACTGCGATGAAGCGAGAGGTTGCCGACACACCCGGCCGCTTTGCCATGGCGCTGTGTTGGATAATTTTCGTGGAGAATGTCTAGAAAATAGGCGAGAAGGAGGGAAAATAATGGCAAAACAAAAAATTCGTATCCGTTTAAAAGCATATGATCACCGTATTTTAGATCAGTCTGCTGAAAAAATTGTGGAAACTGCGAAACGTTCAGGTGCAAGTGTATCAGGTCCGATTCCACTTCCAACTGAGAAGTCTGTGTACACAATTCTACGTGCAGTTCACAAGTACAAAGATTCTCGTGAACAATTCGAAATGCGTACGCATAAACGTCTAATCGATATCGTTAATCCTACGCGACAAACTGCGGATGCATTAATGAAATTAGACTTACCATCTGGCGTTGATATTGAAATCAAACTTTAATGGTAAAACCCAATATAAAAAATTATTTTCTTAAAAATTACAGGAGGTGTGACCAATGGCCAAAGGAATCTTAGGAAGAAAAATCGGTATGACGCAAGTATTTGCTGAAAACGGTGATTTAATCCCAGTAACAGTTATTGAAGCTGCTGCAAACGTAGTACTTCAAAAGAAAACTGTTGAAACAGACGGCTACAACGCTGTTCAGTTAGGTTTTGAAGATAAACGTGAAAAGTTATCTAACAAACCTGCTAAAGGACACGTAGCTAAAGCAAACACTGCTCCTAAGCGCTTCATTCGCGAGTTCCGCAATGTAAACGTTGACGAGTACGAGGTTGGTCAAGAAGTCAAAGTAGAAATTTTCGCAGAAGGCGATGTAATTGATGTAACAGGTGTTACAAAAGGTAAAGGTTTCCAAGGTGTTATTAAACGCCACGGACAATCACGTGGACCAATGTCCCACGGTTCTCGTTACCACCGTCGTCCTGGTTCAATGGGCCCTGTAGCTCCGAACCGCGTATTTAAACAAAAGAAATTACCTGGTCAAATGGGTGGCGTTGTAGCTACTATTCAAAACTTAACAGTTGTGAAAGTAGACGCAGAGCGTAACTTATTATTAGTAAAAGGTAATGTTCCTGGTTCTAAAAAAGCTCTAGTTACAGTTAAGACTGCAATTAAAGCTAACTAATCATTACAAGGAAGGAGGAAACAGGAATGACAAAAGTAGCCGTACTTAGTCAAACAGGTTCTTCAGTTGGAGAAATCGAATTAAACGAAGCTATCTTCGGTATCGAGCCAAATGAAGCAGTATTATTCGACGCAGTAATCGCACAACGCGCTTCACTACGTCAAGGTAACCACAAAGTAAAAAACCGCTCTGAAGTTGCTGGCGGTGGCCGTAAACCATGGCGCCAAAAAGGAACTGGACGCGCGCGTCAAGGTTCTATCCGTTCACCACAATGGCGTGGCGGTGGTGTTGTATTTGGTCCTACACCACGTAGCTATAGCTTCAAAATGCCTAAGAAAGTTCGTCGTTTAGCTCTTAAATCTGCACTTTCTACTAAAGTAGCAGAGGAAAGCTTTGTAGTTCTTGATGCACTAACATTAGCTGCACCAAAAACTAAAGACTTCACTCAGGTATTAAAAGATCTTTCTATCGAAAAGAAAGCTCTATTCGTAACTGCTGACCTAGATGAAAACGTAGCATTATCTGCTCGTAACATCCCTGGTGTTACAGTAATTACAGCTGCAGGTATTAACGTACTTGACTTATTAGGAAACGACAAAGTCGTATTCACTAAGTCTGCAGTAGAAAAAATCGAGGAGGTGCTTGGATAATGGAAGCACGTGATATTTTAAAACGTCCGGTCATTACTGAGCGTTCTTCAGAACTTATGGCAGAGAAAAAGTATACTTTCGAAGTAGACACTCGCGCTAATAAAACTCAAGTTAAAGATGCTGTTGAAGAAATCTTTGGCGTGAAAGTTGACAAAGTCAACATCATGAACTACAAAGGTAAATTCAAACGCGTTGGCCGTTATGCTGGATACACAAACAAACGCCGTAAAGCTATCGTTAAATTAACAGCGGATAGCAACGAAATCGAATTATTTGAAATGTAATATCCGATAAGGATTTGAATTTTCAAGAAGGAGGGAAAACACATGGCGATTAAAAAGTACAAACCTACCACTAATGGACGTCGTAACATGACATCATTAGACTTTGCGGAAATCACAACTAACAAGCCTGAGAAATCATTGCTTCAACCGACAAAACGCAAAGCTGGTCGTAATAACCAAGGTAAAATCACTGTTCGTCATAATGGTGGCGGCCATAAGCGCCAATACCGTGTCATTGATTTCAAACGAATCAAAGATGGCATTCCAGGACGCGTTGCTACAATCGAGTACGATCCAAACCGTTCTGCAAACATCGCATTAATTAACTATGCTGATGGAGCTAAAACTTATATCTTAGCACCTAAAGGATTAGAGGTTGGTCAAACAATCGTATCTGGTTCTGATGCTGATATTAAAGTAGGTAACGCATTACCTTTAGCTAACATTCCAATGGGTACAACAATCCATAACATCGAGTTAAAACCTGGTAAAGGTGGTCAACTTGTACGTTCTGCAGGTACATCTGCACAAATTTTAGGACGTGAAGGCAAATATGTAATCGTACGTTTACAATCAGGTGAAGTACGTTTAGTATTAGCTACTTGCCGTGCTACAATTGGTCAAGTTGGTAACGAACAACACGAATTAGTAAACATCGGTAAAGCCGGTCGTACTCGTTGGTTAGGTAAACGCCCAACTGTACGTGGTTCTGTAATGAACCCTAACGATCACCCACACGGTGGTGGTGAAGGACGTACACCAATCGGTCGTCCATCTCCAATGACACCATGGGGTAAACCAGCTCTTGGTTTAAAAACTCGTAACAAAAAAGCTAAATCCGACAGCCTTATTATTCGTCGTCGCAAAAAATAATGTGATAGGACTACGGTTCGTTAACAGAGCCGTGGTGGAATCACGGAGGGAGGTTCCTAAATGGGTCGCAGCTTGAAAAAAGGACCTTTTGTGGATGATCACTTAATGAAAAAAGTGGAAGCACAAGAAGGATCTGAAAAGAAACAAGTTATTAAAACTTGGTCACGCCGTTCTACTATTTTCCCTAACTTCATCGGTTTAACAATCGCTGTATATGATGGACGTAAACACGTTCCTGTATACGTAACTGAAGATATGGTAGGTCATAAACTAGGCGAATTCGCACCATCACGTACTTACAAAGGTCACGGTGCAGATGATAAGAAAACACGACGCTAATTTTGAGAGGAGGTAAATCCTAATGACACAAGCTAAAGCTATCGCTCGTACAGTGCGCATTGCTCCTCGTAAGGTTCGTCTAGTAGTAGACTTAATCCGAGGCAAGCAAGTTGGTGAAGCAGTTGCAATTTTACGTCATACTCCAAAAGCGGCGTCTCCAGTCGTTGAGAAAGTATTAAAATCTGCAGTTGCAAACGCTGAGCATAACTATGACTTAGATATCAACAACCTAGTCGTTTCTGAGGTTTTCGTTGATGAAGGTCCAACATTAAAACGTTTCCGTCCACGAGCTCAAGGACGCGCAAGCGCAATCAACAAACGTACTAGCCACATTACGTTAGTGGTATCAGAGAAGAAGGAGGGGTAATCTGTGGGTCAAAAAATACATCCAATAGGTCTACGTATTGGTGTTATTCGTGACTGGGAGTCTAAATGGTATGCTGATAAAGACTATGCAACTCTACTTCATGAAGACATCAAAGTTCGTGACTACCTTGAAAAAGCTCTAAAAGAAGCTTCTTTATCTAAAGTAGAAATCGAACGTGCAACAAATCGTCTTAACGTAACAGTACACACTGCTAAACCAGGTATGGTTATCGGTAAAGGTGGTTCAGAAGTTGAAGCATTACGCAAAAAACTTGGTGAACTAACTGGTAAACGTGTACACATTAACATTATCGAAATTAAACGCGCAGATTTAGATGCTCGTCTTGTAGCAGAAAATATTGCTCGTCAATTAGAAAACCGTGTTTCATTCCGTCGTGCTCAAAAGCAAGCGATCCAACGCACAATCCGTGCTGGCGCTAAAGGGATTAAAACACAAGTATCAGGTCGTTTAGGTGGCGCGGATATCGCGCGTGCTGAACACTATAGTGAGGGAACTGTTCCACTTCATACTCTTCGTGCAGACATCGATTATGCTCACGCAGAAGCTGACACAACTTATGGTAAGTTAGGTGTTAAAGTATGGATTTATCGTGGCGAGGTCCTTCCTACTAAGAAGAACTCTGTGGAAGGAGGCAAATAATATGTTATTGCCTAAACGCGTAAAGTACCGTCGTGAACACCGCGGCAGCATGCGCGGACAAGCAAAAGGCGGTAAAGAAGTAACATTCGGTGAATTCGGTTTACAAGCTCAAACAGCTAGCTGGATCACTAACCGTCAAATTGAGTCTGCACGTATTGCAATGACACGTTATATGAAACGTGGCGGTAAAGTATGGATTAAAATTTTCCCACACAAACCTTACACGAAAAAACCTCTAGAAGTCCGAATGGGTTCTGGTAAAGGTGCTCCTGAAGGTTGGGTAGCAGTAGTAAAACCAGGTAAAGTAATGTTTGAAATTGCTGGTGTATCTGAAGAAACTGCACGTGAAGCATTACGCTTAGCAGCGCATAAATTGCCTGTTAAATGTAAAGTAATTAAACGTCAAGAAACTGGTGGTGAATCTAATGAAAGCTAAAGAAATCCGTGAACTTGGAACTCCAGAATTGGAGACAAAAGTGAAATCACTGAAAGAAGAGCTTTTCAACCTTCGCTTCCAATTGGCGACTGGTCAATTAGAAAACACAGCTCGCATTCGCGAAGTTCGCAAAGCGATTGCGCGTATGAAAACTGTGATTCGTGAAAGAGAAATCAGTGCTAACAACTGATAAAGAAGGAGGTTTTCAGGCATGACTGAGCGTAACCAACGCAAAGTATACACAGGTCGTGTAGTATCTGACAAAATGGACAAAACTGTTACTGTTTTAGTAGAAACTCACAAAAAGCACAAGCTTTACGGCAAACGTGTAAAATACTCGAAAAAATTCAAAGCTCATGATGAGCAAAACCAAGCGAAGATCGGTGATATTGTACGTATCATGGAAACTCGCCCGCTATCAGCTACTAAACGTTTCCGTTTAATCGAAGTTGTAGAAAAAGCGGTTATTATTTAATAACTATTTCGGAACGACCATATTCCGAAGGGAGGTAACCTAAGTGATCCAACAAGAAAGTCGTATGAAAGTTGCTGACAACTCAGGTGCACGTGAAGTTCTTACAATCAAAGTACTTGGTGGTACGGGACGTAAAACTGCTAACATCGGCGATATCGTCGTGTGCACAGTTAAGAAAGCAACACCAGGTGGCGTTGTCAAGAAGGGTGAAGTCGTTAAGGCTGTAATCGTTCGTACAAAGTCTGGTGTTCGCCGTAAAGATGGAACATACATCAAGTTTGATGAGAACGCATGTGTAATTGTTCGTGATGATAAATCACCACGCGGAACTCGTATTTTCGGACCTGTTGCACGTGAATTACGTGACAGCAACTTCATGAAAATCGTTTCTTTAGCTCCAGAAGTTCTTTAATTTCATGATAGTACCAATCAAGGAGGTGCGACAGCATGCATGTAAAAAAAGGTGATAAAGTTAAGGTTATTACTGGTAAAGATAAAGGCAAAGAAGGCGTTATCTTAGCAGCACTACCAAAACAAGATCGCGTTTTAGTTGAAGGTGTAAATATTGTTAAAAAACATATGAAGCCTAGCCAATTAAATCCTCAAGGTGGCATTGTTAGCCAAGAAGCAGCAATCCACGTTTCGAACGTAATGCTTATCGATCCTAAATCTGGCGAGCCGACTCGCGTAGGTTACAAGATCGAAGGAGACAAAAAAGTTCGTGTTGCAAAAAAATCAGGTGCAGTAATCGACTAATCTTAATCAAAGAAGGGAGGTACACAAATGAGCCGCCTAAAAGAAAAATTTGTTAATGAAGTAACACCTGCTCTTATGAGCAAGTTTGAATATAAATCAGTTATGCAAGTACCACAAGTAGACAAAATCGTAATCAACATGGGTGTTGGTGACGCTGTTCAAAACTCTAAAGTACTTGACTCTGCTGTTGAAGAATTAACTACAATTGCTGGTCAAAAACCTGTAATTACTAAAGCTAAGAAATCTATCGCTGGTTTCCGTCTACGTGATGGTATGCCAATCGGTACTAAAGTTACATTACGCGGAGAGCGTATGTACGAATTCTTGGATAAACTAATTGCGATTGCACTTCCACGTGTACGTGACTTCCGCGGTGTTTCTAAAAAAGCATTCGACGGTCGCGGTAACTATACACTTGGCGTAAAAGAACAATTAATTTTCCCTGAAATCGATTACGATAAAGTTTCAAAAGTACGCGGTATGGATATCGTGATCGTAACGACTGCGAATTCTGACGAAGAAGCTCGCGAGTTATTGACACAATTCGGTATGCCGTTCCAGAAGTAATAAGACAAGGAGGGCGAGAACGTGGCTAAAAAATCAATGATCGTTAAACAACAACGTAAACAAAAGTTTAAAGTTCAAGAATATACACGCTGTGAGCGCTGTGGTCGTCCACACTCTGTATATCGCAAATTCAAACTTTGCCGTATTTGTTTCCGAGAACTTGCATATAAGGGACAAATTCCTGGCGTGAAAAAAGCCAGCTGGTAATCCCCTAATTTGGGAAGGAGGTAAATGTAATGACAATGACTGATCCGATTGCAGATATGCTAACTCGTATCCGTAATGCGAACATGGTTCGTCACGAGAAGTTAGAAGTACCGGCTTCAAACGTGAAAAAAGAAATCGCTGAAATTTTAAAGCGTGAAGGTTTCGTACGCGATGTTGAGTATGTTGAAGACAACAAGCAAGGTATTATTCGTATCTTCTTAAAATATGGTAAAGATAACGAACGTGTTATCACAGGCCTAAAACGTATTTCTAAACCAGGATTACGTGTTTACGCTAAAACAAATGAAGTACCAAAAGTACTAAACGGTCTTGGTATCGCTTTAGTATCAACTTCAAACGGTGTCTTAACTGACAAAGAAGCTCGCGCTAAACAAGTTGGCGGCGAAGTTCTAGCATACGTTTGGTAATAAGCATTAAAGGAATGGAGGTGCAACTTAATGTCTCGTATTGGTAAAAATCCAATTGAGGTACCAGCAGGCGTAACTGTTACTGTTGCTGAAGGCAACACAGTTACTGTTAAAGGACCTAAAGGCGAACTAACTCGCTCTTTAAATTCAGATATGAAAATCGAACAAGAAGGTACAGTGATCACTATCACTCGTCCATCTGACTCGAAAGACCACCGTATGAATCACGGTACTACACGTGCGCTATTAGCGAACATGGTTACTGGTGTTTCTACAGGTTTCACACGTAAACTTGAATTAAATGGTGTTGGTTACCGTGCTCAACTGCAAGGTACTAAATTAGTGTTAAACGTAGGTTTATCACACCCAGTAGAATTCACACCTGAAGCAGGTGTTGAAGTTGAAGTACCAGCAAACAATATTATTATTGTTAAGGGTATTAGCAAAGAACGTGTAGGCGCTCTTGCATCTAATATTCGTGCTGTACGTCCACCAGAGCCTTATAAAGGTAAAGGTATCCGTTATGAAGGCGAATACGTTCGTCGTAAAGAAGGTAAAACAGGTAAATAATGCGTAAACCGCATTAGAAAGGAGTGACCTCTGTGATTACGAAACAAGATAAAAATCAAGTTCGTAAAAAACGTCATGCGCGTGTTCGTACAAAAATCTCAGGTACTGCTGAGCGTCCACGTTTAAACGTATTCCGTTCAAACAAGAACATCTATGCGCAATTAATCGATGATGTTGCAGGTGTTACAATTGTGAGCGCTTCTTCAAAAGAAACAGGATTTGAAGGTGCTGGCAATAATGTAGAAGCTGCTACAAAAATTGGTGAAACAATCGCTAAACGCGCTGCGGAAAAAAATATTACAGCTGTAGTATTTGACCGCGGTGGTTACTTATATCATGGCCGTGTTAAAGCTTTAGCTGAAGCTGCACGCGAAAACGGCTTACAATTTTAATAAGAAGGAGGGACACATTTCATGAGTCAAATTGATGCAAACAAACTTGCAGAACTTGAAGAACGCGTTGTAACAATCAACCGCGTTGCTAAAGTTGTTAAAGGTGGACGTCGTTTCCGCTTTACAGCACTTGTTGTTGTTGGCGATAAAGACGGACATGTAGGCTTCGGTACTGGTAAAGCTCAAGAGGTTCCAGATGCAATCCGCAAAGCTGTTGACGACGCAAAGAAAAACTTAGTTGCAGTGCCACGTGTAGATGGAACAACTCCACACTTAGTGATTGGTCGCTTCGGCGCAGGAGAAGTTTTAATTAAACCTGCTGCTCCAGGTACAGGGGTAATCGCTGGTGGTCCAGTGCGTGCCGTACTTGAATTAGCTGGTATTACTGATATTCTTTCAAAATCACTTGGTTCAAACACGCCAATTAACATGGTACGTGCTACAATCCAAGGTTTAACTGAATTAAAACGTGTTGAGGACGTTGCTAAACTACGTGGTAAATCAGTGGAAGAAATATTAGGTTAAGGGGGGAATTAACTAATGGCTAACAAATTACAAATTACCCTTACTAAATCTGTGATTGGTTCTAAACCAACACAACGTAAAACTGTGCAAGCTTTAGGCTTACGTAAAATGAACCAAACTGTAGAACACAACGATAACGCTGCTGTTCGCGGTATGTTAGATAAAGTAGCTCACTTAGTTACTGTAACAGAAAATTAATTTTCAATTATCGAACAAGGAGGTGCCACCCATTATGAAACTGCATGAGTTAAAACCATCAGAAGGATCACGCAAAGTACGCAATCGCGTAGGACGCGGTATCGGTTCTGGTAACGGTAAAACAGCAGGTAAAGGTCATAAAGGTCAAAACGCTCGTTCAGGTGGCGGCGTACGCCCAGGCTTTGAAGGCGGTCAAAACCCGTTATACCGTCGTTTACCAAAACGCGGCTTTACGAACATTAATCGTAAAGAATACGCTATTGTAAACCTTGACACTTTAAACCGTTTCGAAGATGGCGCAGAGGTTACACCAACAGCGCTTGTCGAAACTGGTATTGTGAGCAAAGAGTTAGCTGGAATTAAAGTTTTAGGAAACGGAACTTTAACTAAAAAGCTAACAGTAAAAGCTCATAAATTCTCAGCTTCTGCTAAAGAAGCAATCGAGAATGCTGGCGGACAAACTGAGGTGATTTAATGTTTCAAACAATCTCAAACTTTATGCGTGTTCGAGATATTAGAAATAAAATCATTTTCACACTATTAATGCTGATCGTCTTCCGTATTGGTACATTCGTACCAGTACCGGGCGTTGATGCAAGTGTATTGCAGGCAGCGAATGAGTTTAACTTAGTCGGCTTCCTTAATACATTCGGCGGTGGTGCGCTAGCAAAATTCTCTATCTTTGCGATGGGTATTATGCCATACATCACAGCTTCTATTATCGTTCAGCTTCTACAAATGGACGTTGTTCCTAAGTTTGCTGAGTGGGCAAAACAAGGTGAAGTCGGAAGACGTAAACTTGCGCAGTTCACACGTTATTTCACAATCGTATTAGCGTTTATTCAATCATTTGCGATGTCATTTGGCTTCAATAAAATGTATGGTGGACAGTTAATTCAAGATGAGTCGATATTAACGTACGTAACAATTTCAATTGTATTGACAGCGGGTACAGCTTTCCTTTTATGGTTATCTGAACAAATTACTGCCTACGGTGTAGGTAACGGTGTCTCAATTGTAATTTTCGCGGGTATCGTAGCTGCCATTCCAAATGCAGCTAACCAACTTTACGCGCAACAAATCCAAGGTGCAGGTGAACAGTTATTTATTAACTTAGTAATCATTGGTTTATTACTATTAGTTATTCTGGCAGTTATTGTGGCTGTAATTTACGTGCAACAAGCACTTCGTAAAATTCCAATCCAATATGCTAAACGTGTAACTGGTCGTAGCCAACAACAACAAGGTGGTCAACAAACGCATTTACCGTTAAAAGTAAACGCAGCAGGTGTTATTCCGGTAATCTTTGCTGTGGCGTTTATCGTTACGCCTCAAACGTTGTCAATGTTCTTTGGTGAAAACAATATAACTACATTTATCCAACATACTTTCGATTATACGAAACCTGTTGGTATGATGATTTATGTTGCTTTAATCGTTGCCTTCACATACTTCTATGCATTCGTTCAAGTGAATCCTGAAAATGTGGCAGACAACTTAAAGAAACAAGGTGCTTACATCCCGGGCATTCGTCCAGGTGCAAACACACAAGAATACTTAACGAGTGTACTATACCGCTTGACGTTTGTTGGAGCGATTTTCTTAACGGTAATTGCCATTATGCCAATTATCTTTATTAATGTAATGAACCTTCCACAATCAGCTCAAATCGGTGGTACGAGTATGATTATCGTAGTCGGCGTTGCGCTTGAAACGATGAAACAGCTAGAATCTCAACTTGTTAAGCGTCACTACAAAGGCTTTATGAAATAATGTTGGTTTTTGGGAACGGTTTTCGTTTCCTTAACCAGCTAACTTTTGTGGGGAGAGAGTAAACGTATGAATATCATTTTAATGGGTCTGCCAGGTGCTGGTAAAGGTACGCAAGCAGATGAAATTATTGAAAAGTACGCAATCCCGCATATTTCTACAGGCGATATGTTCCGCGCCGCTATTAAAGATGGTACGGAGCTAGGCTTAAAGGCGAAATCGTATATGGATCAAGGTGCATTAGTACCTGATGAAGTTACGATTGGTATCGTTCGCGAGCGACTTAGCCAAGCAGACTGTAAAGAAGGTTTTTTATTAGATGGCTTCCCACGTACAGTTCCACAAGCTGAAGCGTTAGATAACATTTTAGCGGATCTAGGGAAATCAATTGAACACACGATTAACATCGAAGTTCCTAAGGAAGACTTAATTGCACGTTTAACTGGTCGTCGCATTTGTAAAACATGCGGAACATCTTATCATTTAATTTTCAATCCTCCACAAGAGGAAGGTAAATGTGATAAAGATGGAGGCGAGCTTTACGTTCGCGCAGATGATAATCCTGAAACGGTTACAAATCGTCTGGAAGTTAATATGACTCAAGCACAGCCACTATTAGACTTTTACAAGGCTAAAGGTGTGCTGACAAATATCAATGGTCAACAAGACATCAAGGTAGTCTTTGAAGATATTGAAGCTCTTTTAAAGGGCAACCGCAGCTGATACCCGGCTCCGGGCGCAGAATACTGCTTCCGTGGGAGCATGCGGGAGCAACAACGAAACATAATTTTTTGAGAGTTGCAAAAGCATATTGTGCCCGGTATATGCATGCTATTAATTTAGTAGCGCATGAAATGGGTTCGTGGAAGCATCTGTATTTGCTCGGATTGTGTGAAGCGAAAACCAAACGAGGCGTCTTTCGAACATCTCTCATGCAATCCAAACATATATGTTGAAACGAGTTGCTTCGAGTAAGAAGTGTGCGCTGCAATTATGTAACGTACAAGACCTGAATACGCATATAGAAGGGAGACAGAGTAAGATGGCGAAAGATGATGTAATTGAAGTCGAAGGTACAGTTGTTGAGACTTTGCCAAACGCGATGTTTAAGGTAGAATTAGAGAACGGTCATATCGTGCTAGCACACGTATCTGGTAAGATTCGTATGCACTTTATCCGTATTTTACCTGGAGATAAGGTTACTATCGAGTTATCTCCATACGATTTAACTCGCGGTCGTATCACATACCGTTTTAAATAATCTTTTGCACTCCGGACTATTAAGGAGGTTAGGTTAGATGAAAGTGAGACCATCTGTGAAACCGATCTGCGAAAAATGTAAAGTAATTCGCCGACGCGGTAAAGTAATGGTAATCTGTGAAAACCCTAAACACAAACAAAAACAAGGTTAATCCTAAAGGAGGTGCTGTAACTCATGGCACGTATTGCTGGTGTTGATATCCCTCGCGACAAACGCGTGGTAATTTCATTAACTTATATCTACGGTGTTGGTAAAACAACAGCTCAAAAAGTTCTAGCTGCCGCTGGAATTTCTGAAGAAGCTCGCGTACGCGACTTAACTGAAGATGAGCTAAACAAAATCCGTGAACAACTGGATTCATACAAATTAGAGGGTGACTTACGTCGTGAAACTTCTTTAAACGTTAAGCGTTTAATGGAAATTGGTTCATTACGTGGTATCCGTCATCGTCGTGGTTTACCAGTTCGTGGTCAGAATACGAAGAACAACGCTCGTACGCGTAAAGGTCCTCGTAAAACTGTAGCGAACAAGAAAAAATAATCGGTAAAGGAGGTTCCTACTTAACATGGCTCGTAAACAACAATCTCGTAAACGTCGTGTGAAAAAGAATATCGAATCAGGTATCGCTCACATCCGTTCTACATTTAATAATACAATCGTAACGATTACTGATATGCAAGGTAACGCGGTGTCTTGGTCAAGTGCAGGTGCTCTTGGATTCCGAGGATCTCGTAAGTCTACTCCATTTGCTTCACAGATGGCTGCAGAAACTGCTGCAAAAACATCTATGGAACATGGCATGAAGACACTTGAAGTAACTGTTAAAGGTCCTGGTGCTGGTCGTGAAGCTGCAATCCGTGCACTTCAAGCTGCTGGTTTAGAAGTAACTGCTATCAAAGACGTTACTCCAGTTCCTCACAATGGTTGCCGTCCGCCAAAACGTCGTCGTGTGTAATGGGTGCTAACTCAACTTGTTGAGTGACACCATCTGATGTACATTCGTCTTGTGCAAAATTAATCTAATTAATTGATGGATAAACCTATTCATTCGATGTTTTGAAGGAGGGTAAATTGAATGATCGAAATTGAAAAACCAGAGTTTGAACCAAAGGAGATCAGCGAAGATGCCAAGTTTGGTAAATTTGTTGTAGAACCGCTTGAGCGTGGCTTCGGTAATACTTTGGGTAATTCTTTACGTCGTATCCTTCTGTCTTCGTTACCAGGAGCTGCTGTCACATCAGTGCAAATTGATGGCGTACTACATGAATTCTCAACAATCGAAGGCGTGGTAGAAGACGTTGCTTCAATTATTTTGAATGTGAAAAAGCTGGCTCTTAAAATTTACTCTGATGAAGAGAAAGTTATCGAAATAGATGTGAAGGGCGATGGTCAAGTTACAGCTGCTGACATTACTCATGACAGTGACGTTGAAATCTTGAACCCAGATTTATATATCGCAACACTCGCTAAAAATGGTCACTTACGCATGCGTATGTATGCAAAACGTGGTCGTGGTTATACTCCTGCTGATCAAAACAAGCGTGAGGATCTTCCAATCGGCGTGATCCCGATCGACTCTATTTACACTCCAGTATCTCGTGTAAACTTCCAAGTGGAAAATACACGTGTTGGTCAGTCTTCTGACTACGATAAACTATCGCTTGATGTGTGGACAGATGGAAGCATCAGTCCAAGAGAGGCGATTTCGCTAGGAGCGAAAATTTTAACTGAGCATCTTAACATCTTTGTTGATATGACTCATGAGGCACAAACAGCTGAAATCATGGTTGAAAAAGAAGAGAACCTTAAAGAGAAAAATCTTGAAATGACAATCGAAGAACTTGATTTGTCGGTTCGTTCTTACAACTGCTTAAAACGTGCTGGTATTAATACAGTACAAGAACTTTCAAGCAAGTCAGAAGATGACATGATGAAGGTTCGAAATCTTGGCCGCAAGTCATTAGAAGAAGTAAAAGCGAAGTTAGATGAGCTTGGTTTAGGGTTACGCAAAGAAGACTAAGCGATTTTTAATACAGCTAGATCAGATATAAATGAAGGAGGGAAACATCCATGGGTTACAGAAAACTTGGTCGTACAAGTTCTCAACGTAAAGCGATGTTACGTGACTTAGCTACAGACTTAATCATCAACGAACGCATCGAAACTACTGAAGCTCGCGCTAAAGAGTTACGTTCAGTTGTTGAAAAAATGATTACTTTAGGTAAGCGCGGAGATTTACATGCTCGTCGTCAGGCAGCAGCATTTATCCGTCGTGAAACTGTGACAACTACTGACGAAGAAGGCAATGAGTCTACGACTTACGCACTTCAAAAGTTATTTGACGATGTAGCACCACGCTACGCAGACCGTCAAGGTGGTTACACACGTATTCTTAAAGTTGGTCCACGCCGTGGTGACGGTGCGCCTGTAGTTGTGATTGAACTAGTTTAATCCTTCGAACACGCGAATTTGTAGGATGGTCCGGTTCACCGGTTGAACGGTCATCCTCTTTTTTTAAATGTTTTATACGACAAATAAATAAGCTGAGCGTTATGATGAGCGAGCCTTAGGGCGGCGTCTCGTCTAGCTCTCCGCACCTCATTCTGGTGTAATAAGGCTTGAGCACCTTATTGCCCGTTTCAAATGTAATGATAAAGCGCATTTCTTGAATGAGGTGCGCGCTTTTTTATTATAAGACTTATTTTAGGAGCGCCAATTGGGGTGCTTTTTTTATTTACCTAAAAACGAATGTTCACGAAGGGGTAAGAAAACGAGTATAATGAACAATACATAGTAAACAAAAGGGGAATTGAGGATGACAGAAATTTTAGCGTTAAATCATGTCACATTTGCTTATCCCTCTGAAGATGACACACCTCGTAATGCTGTGGAAGATGTTTCGTTTTCAATAGCTGAGGGTGAGTGGATTGCAATTGTAGGTCACAATGGCTCTGGCAAATCAACAATTGCCAAGCTAATGAATGGTCTGCTGTATCCACAGCAGGGGGATGTGTACTTTATGCGTAATGTGCTAAATGATGATAATTTATGGGATGTACGTTCACAAATGGGTATGGTTTTTCAAAATCCAGATAATCAGTTTGTAGGTGCAACAGTGCAAGATGATGTAGCATTTGCTTTAGAAAACAACGGAGTACCTCATGAAGAAATGGTGCTGCGTGTACAAGAGGCACTAACACAAGTAAAGATGCAGGATTTTTTAGACCATGAGCCGCACCACTTGTCAGGTGGACAAAAACAACGCGTAGCCATTGCTGGTGCACTGGCACTGCGACCTAAATTGTTAATTTTAGATGAGGCTACTTCGATGTTAGATCCACAAGGGCGTATGGAGGTATTGCAAACGGTCCAACAATTACGTGCTGAAACAGGTCTGACCGTAATTTCGATTACACATGATCTAGAGGAAGCAATTTTAGCTGACCGTCTATTGTTTATGAATGGCGGTAAAAAGTTTGCAACGGGTACGCCTAACGAAATTTTTGCTTTAGGTGATGAATTAATTAAGCTTGGACTGGATTTACCATTTGCGATGAAACTATCTCGTCTCCTAAAGGCAGAGGGTGTTGCGTTAAATGGTCAAAATATGACAGAAGAAGAGTTGGTGAATGATATATGGACATCGAACTTCAACGCGTAGGGTTTTCCTATGCGGCGGGTACACCTTTTGAAAAACGTGCACTTTATGACGTAGATTTTGCGATTGAAAGTGGCACATACCAAGCGATTATTGGTCACACAGGCTCAGGTAAATCGACAGTGCTTCAGCACTTTAATGCATTGCTTAAGCCAACTGAGGGTGAGGTACACCTGGGGGATTATACAGTTATTGCAGGAAAGAAAGCTAAAAATCTTAAGCAAGTACGTCAGCACATTGGTATTGTTTTTCAGTTTCCTGAGCATCAGCTCTTTGAGGAAACGGTACGTAAAGATATTATGTTTGGCCCGCTAAACTTTGGCGTAAGTAAGGAAGAGGCCGAAGCACGAGCACAGGAGCTCATTAAACTTGTAGGTTTGCCTGAAGAAGTGCTAGATAAATCTCCATTTGATTTATCTGGAGGTCAAATGCGTCGTGTAGCAATTGCGGGCGTACTTGCCATGAAGCCAGATGTTATTGTGTTAGATGAGCCAACGGCAGGTCTTGACCCAAGAGGGCAAAAAGAAATGATGGATATGTTTTATCATTTGCATCAGCAAGAAGGGCTCACAACTATTTTAGTTACGCATAGTATGGAAGATGCGGCGCGCTATGCGGATAATATACTTATTATGCATGATGGTACAAATGTGTTGCGTGGAACACCACGTGAGATATTTGCGGATGTAGAGAGTCTGCGTAAGTATCGTTTAGAGCCACCGCGTATTGTACGCTTCCAAGAAAAAGTGGAGCAATTACTTGGTCATAAGCTACCAACTGTTTGCTTAACAGAGGAAGAATTAGCGAAAGCGTTAGCTGAGCGTCTGCGAGAGGGGCGTGAGGGCTAGTGGATAAAATAATTTTCGGACGTTTTTTGCCTGGTGATACGTATGTTCATAAAATGGACCCCCGTTCTAAGCTATTATTTATCTTTGGTTTTATTGTCATCGTATTTTTAGCTAATAATACGATTACTTATAGTATTTTAGTTGGGATGACACTCTTTGTAATGCTGCTTTCACGCATTAAGCCAAGTTTTTTAATTAACGGTTTAAAGCCTGTCGTATTTTTAATCATCTTTACCTTCTTATTACATCTCTTCTTTACACGTGAAGGTGATTTACTTTGGGAGTGGGGCATTCTTAAGATTTATGAAGGTGGTTTGCGTCAAGGTATTTATATTTCACTACGTTTTGCAATATTAGTAGTGATGACTTCGTTTCTAACATTAACGACATCGCCTATTGCAATTACAGATGCAATTGAAATTTTATTAAATCCTTTGAAGAAGATTAAAGTGCCTGTACACGAGTTAGCGTTAATGATGTCAATTTCATTACGCTTTATCCCCACTTTAATGGATGAAACAGATAAGATTATGAAGGCGCAAATGGCACGAGGCTCTGATTTATCAACTGGACCAATAAAAGATCGTATTAAAGCTGTAGTGCCACTATTAGTGCCCCTCTTTGTTAGCGCATTTAAGCGGGCTGAGGATTTAGCAACAGCTATGGAGGTACGCGGTTATAAGGGTGGCGAAGGGCGTACACGCTATCGCCAGTTAGCATGGCATGTGCGTGATACCATTGCTTTAGTGGCACTTCTCGCACTAGCAGGTGTGTTATTTTATTATAGAGGGTAGGTAACTATGCGAATTAAAGCGACAATTGCCTATGATGGCACAGACTTTGTAGGCTATCAAGTTCAGCCAAATGGGCGTACAGTACAAGAAGTTTTTGAACGCGTACTTCAAAAAATCCATAAGGGTATAGTAGTAAAAATTATAGCTAGTGGGCGTACAGATGCACGAGTACATGCAACAGGTCAGGTTATTCATTTTGATACAGCGCTAAGTCTACCACCTAGCGCTTGGCAAAAGGCACTCAATGTTAATTTGCCAGGTGATATCCGTGTGGTAGAAGTATGTGAGGTGCCAGCTGATTTTCATGCGCGATTTAATGCGGTAGGCAAGCGTTATCGCTACATTTGGTCGCTTGAAGAAGTGCAACTACCTTTTCGCCGGCATTATGCGGTATTTATGAAGGGTGTACAGCCGGATATGGCCGCAATGCAACAAGCGGCAACGCACTTAGTAGGCGAACATGATTTTTCAGCATTTTGTGCAGCAAACACGAGCGTAGTGGATAAGGTGCGTACGATTCAGTCATTAACATTTGAAAAGCATGAGCAAGAACTTCATATGATTATTGAGGGCAATGGCTTTTTATACAATATGGTGCGTATTATTGCTGGCACTTTGTGGGAGGTGGGCGTGGGTAAACGCAACATCGAAAGTGTGGCATACGCTGTCACAAATTGCGTGCGTGAGAATGCAGGCAAAACCGCGCCACCACAAGGTTTATACCTCGAAAAAGTATGGTATTAATGGGCAAGCAACTTGTCCACGCGTTTTCTCGTAAATGCTTGACGAATATTTTTTTTTATAGTATGATGACTAATGGTATTTTCATTACCACCACAAAATAAGCCCCGAAAACTTATTAATTGTAGACTAATGAAAAATAACGGTATTTTTAATCGATTAGGAGGATATATACATGCGTACAACATTCATGGCTAAAGGTCACGAAGTAGAACGTAAATGGTTAGTAGTTGACGCAGAAGGCCAAACGCTTGGACGTTTAGCTTCTGAAGTAGCTGCCATCTTACGTGGTAAACATAAACCAACATTCACACCAAACGTTGACACAGGTGATCACGTTATCATCATCAACGCTGAGAAAATTCATTTAACAGGTAACAAATTACAGGACAAAATTTACTACCGTCACACACTTTACACAGGCGGTCTTAAACAACGTACTGCAGGCGAAATGAAAGAGAAATACCCTACACAAATGCTAGAATTAGCAATTAAAGGTATGCTTCCAAAGAACTCTTTAGGTCGCAAAATGTTCGGTAAACTTAACGTTTACGCAGGCGCGGAACACCCACACGCTGCACAACAACCAGAAGCTTACGAGCTTCGCGGATAATAGAAATTAAGAGGAGGATATTACTTTGGCACAAGTTCAATACATCGGCACAGGTCGCCGTAAAACTTCTGTAGCTCGCGTACGTTTAGTACCAGGTACAGGTAACATTGTTATTAACAAACGTGACGTAGAAGAGTACGTACCATTCGAATCTTTACGTAACGTAATCAAACAACCATTAGTTGCTACTGAAACAGTAGGCAGCTACGACATCCACGTTAACGTTGATGGCGGTGGTTTCACTGGTCAAGCTGGCGCAATCCGCCACGGTATCGCTCGTGCGTTACTACAAGTTGATCCAGATTTCCGTCCAGCACTTAAATCTGCTGGTTTATTAACTCGTGACGCTCGTATGAAAGAACGTAAAAAACCAGGTCTTCGCGGCGCACGTCGTTCTCCACAGTTCTCAAAACGTTAATTTTACAATTATACGTTCAAAAGCCATTCTCGCATTTGCGAGAGTGGCTTTTTTTATGCAAACATCTTGTAAGTGTAACGAAATTGAATATGTTATACTTATCAGTAAAATGAGGTTAGGGAGTGTCATGGGTTTATGATTACAATTGAAAAAGCGCATAACGCGTTAGGCAAATTACAAGATCCTTTTTTACATAAATCGTTAGAGGAAACAGGCGGTATTGTAGAAGTTACTGTAAAGGAAGAAAAAAATCATGTCAGTGTTAAAGTAGCTATTGCTAAAACAAACACACCTGAACAAATGCAACTTCAAATGAAAATCGTAGAGGTGCTAAAAGAGCAGGGTGCTAATACCGTAGGCATTCGCTTTGAGGAGTTATCAGCTGATACATTAGCAAGCTTCCGTGGCACAGCAACAGAATCAGAGTCACAAGATTTATTATCACCACTTAATACAACACAATTTATTTCGATTGCTTCTGGTAAAGGCGGCGTAGGTAAATCAACAGTATCAGTTAACTTAGCTGTTGCACTTGCACGTCTTGGCAAAAAGGTAGCTTTAATTGACGCAGATATTTACGGCTTTAGTGTGCCTGATATGATGGGGATTCAAGAGATGCCCGTTATTAAGGAAGACCGCATTTACCCAGTAGAGCGCATGGGCGTTAAGGTAATTTCAATGGGCTTCTTCGTAGAAAACAACGCACCTATCGTTTGGCGTGGGCCAATGCTTGGTAAAGTATTAGATCAATTTTTCCGTGATGTAGAGTGGGGCGAATTAGACTATCTTCTATTAGACTTACCACCAGGTACTGGTGATGTGGCACTCGACATCCATCAAATGTTACCAGCATCTAAAGAAATCGTAGTAACAACGCCACACCCAACGGCTGCGTTTGTAGCGGCGCGTGCAGGTGCGATGGCATTACAAACAGATCATGAAATCCTTGGTGTTGTGGAAAACATGGCATGGTACGAATCGAAAACAACAGGCGAACGTGAGTATGTGTTTGGTCAAGGTGGCGGTACAAAGCTAGCAGAAGAACTACGCACAGATTTGCTTGGTCAAATTCCATTAGGTCAGCCTGATTGGACAGAGGAAGATTTTGCTCCTTCAGTTTATGCAGCAGAGCACCCAACAGGTAAGGTATACTTAGCAATGGCTGAGAAAGTAATTAATAAACTATAATATAGAAGGAAGGCGAGCGATAGTGCTCGTCTTTTTTCACGTCTTAGTCACAAAGGCTATTTTAGTTTTAGAACGAACATAGCTTTTTTACAGTAGCATTGCTAAAATAATAACTATATTTAAACATTGGAGGACGCTAAGTCGTGACGATACGTAACTGGATTAAATTTTTCTTTGTAGCTTCGCTAATTGGTGGCGCTGTAAATGGTGTATTTAGCTTGATTATTCGTTGGGATTTTTTCCAACCGTATGTAACAGCTGGTGAATGGGGCGAGTTCTTCGCAGCATTTGCATGGATGATTTTCTTAGGGATTACGATGAGTGTGATTGCGCAGGCAGGCTTCTTTGCTTATTTAACACTTCATCAGGTAGCCGTTAATATTTTCCGTTCATTAACATTATGGAACTGGGTGCAACTATTACTTATTATTATTGCCCTAGTAGATGTTATTGCGTTTCGTTTTATTCCGCAAGCGGATACAGCAAAGGACTGGATTGTTTACAGTGTATTAATTATAGTACTAGTTGGTGGCTCAGTGCTAACAGCTATGAAGAAGGTTAAGATGACAGGTAAGAAGCATGTCCTGATTTCAGCACTATTCTTTATGATTGTTATTACCACATTAGAATGGACGATTGCATTAATGGGGCGTGATGCAAAAATTGATGAGTATGTGGCATTATTATTATTCCCACTGCTTGCAGTCAACGCATTCCAATTATTAATGTTACCGAAGTATAATGAACAGTCAGAGATTGATCGCAAACGTTTAGATGAACGCCGTAAAGCACGTAAACAACAAGCTTAAGATATGTAAAAGCCCTAGCATAATTACAATGCTAGGGCTTTTATAATGATTAGCATTAAACTCAATGCTGCTTTATGTATGTATAATGCTCTTAAATACATATAAAAGAAAAACGTATGTAAAAGCTTTGACAGACCTTTCGAAAAGGTGTTATTATATACGAAGTCGCAAAGATAACATCTAAACGCGATAAACATTATATTAAAGAGTTGTTGACATTATGTTGATTACTTGATAAGATATAAAAGTTGCTTCTCAAAAAAACATTATAAAAAAGTGTTGACAACATAAGTTGAAAAATGCTATACTATAAAAGTTGTTGAAACAAGCGACACAAACATGAACCTTGAAAACTGAACAAGCAAAACGTTAATCAATAAATCGTTTCATTAAGTTGAAACAAAATTTTGGACATCAAAATTGATGCCAGCAACATGAGCTTAATCGCTCTCTTATGGAGAGTTTGATCCTGGCTCAGGACGAACGCTGGCGGCGTGCCTAATACATGCAAGTCGAGCGAATGACAGAGAAGCTTGCTTCTCTTGATTTAGCGGCGGACGGGTGAGTAACACGTGGGCAACCTACCTTG